>PCSQ01000006.1:2106-2852 GCA_002772455.1 Candidatus Beckwithbacteria bacterium CG23_combo_of_CG06-09_8_20_14_all_47_9
CAGGGGCGCTGGCCGGTGTGATACTGATAACTATCAGGAGGAAATCCTTAAAAACAAAGATTGCCTTTGGGCCGTTTTTAGTCCTGGGTATGGCAGCAGCCAAACTTTGGGGCTGGTCGATTTGGCAATGGTACTGGCAATGATTATAAAACGCGGTTTTACTTTAATTGAACTATTGGTGGTGATCAGTGTGATCGGAATTTTAATTTCGGTGATTGCCGCGAGTTTTACCACCAGTCAGAAACGCGGCCGGGATGTCAAGCGCCGGGCGGATCTGGCGGCGATTCAGCAGTCGTTAGAACAGTGTTTTGTCCTAAACGCTGTTTATCCGACCGCGGCCATGGTTAGTTTTGGCTCTGCCTTAACTTGCGGGACGCAAACAACGATGAATTTAGTGCCGTTGGATCCTAAAAATGCCGCGCCTTATGTTTATACCTATACCATTAATGCCGGTTTAACCAGTTATTGTTTGTGTGCTTTATTGGAACAAACCGGGGCCGGCAACTCGAATAATAATTGCAGTTTTACTACAGGAGGCAACTATCAATGTTTAGCCAATCAGCAATAAAAAAGAGCTTGCCCGGCGTATGCCGGGGGTTTACGTTGATCGAGATTTTAGTGACGATTTCGATTATTGCTTTGTTGACAATGATCGGGGTGACTAACTTCCGGGTGGCCAACCAAAAAGCCCGCGACGGCCGGCGGCAGGGAGATTTGGAACAGATCAAGGCGGCTTTGGAACTTTA
>PCSQ01000110.1 GCA_002772455.1 Candidatus Beckwithbacteria bacterium CG23_combo_of_CG06-09_8_20_14_all_47_9
TCGGCATCGCCTCGGTTTCTAATTCCAATAACTCTTATTCGTTGTCTTCTGTCTTGTTAGTGTTTTGAGAATTATCTTTCTTGTTATCTTTTTCTTCCACCTCCGGCCGTTCTACATCCTCCTCTGGTTCCTCGGCTTCTGCGGCCTCCTCCGCCTCTTCTAACTCTTGTTCTTCTTTCTGTTCGAGTTCTTCTTCTTTCTGATCGTTCTCACTCATTTCATTTTCTATTTTGTTCTGTTCGTTTTGGAGAGAATTTTCAAGCTGATCCTTTTTCTGTCCCAATGCGTCAATCTGCCCGTCAATGTCATTGAGCTGCGTTTCCAACACTGCTATCTGTGCGGTATCTCCGACACGATGCGCCTCGGCAAGAAGGTTTGTCTTGATTTCTTTACGCTGGGCTTTAAGTTGCGCTTTGGCGTCTTTGAAGGTTTGTTCCAAAAGTTTATCCCGTGCGTCAAATTTATCATTGAGTGTTTTGGCAAGAGCGGATACATCTTTGCCGGATATTTTCTCTTCACTTACGATCTCGGCGGCATACGCGACATTGGCTTGAAGAAGCGACTCGGCTATTGCAAGTACTTTGGCGTTAACACCTTTTTTCTCAACCATGATTTTAATCTCCGCAATACGTTCTCCCGCAAATTCAATTTGGAGCTTTGCTTTTGCTTCTGGATTGAAGGTAAAGAATTGTCGTAAGTTTTCGCCGAGACGATCAAGGAAATAAAAAGAGCTTTCGGGAGTTAAACCGGCTGAAGGGAGTGCAACTTGTGGGCTTTGCGCAAAGGCTGTGCCACCTACAAACAAACTTGATACTAATATCGCCGTTGTAATGTTTTTTTTCATAAATTTTTGTTGGTTAATTATTATGTTAATAATAGCAGAAACTTGACCATATTTCTACTCTTAAACTTATTCTACCAATATCTGTAAGATTATGATAACGAATTTTTTGATTTAATTCAAAAAGTTTATTTCCTTACTTTGACAATGTTTCCTTGTTTTGATATGATTTCCTTACTATGCCGCAATTAGTGACGATTACCAGTAAAAGGCAGTTAACCATTCCGGTGGAGCTGTTTCGGAAACTAAACCTGGAAGCGGGTCAGCAGTTGCTCGCTTATCACGAAGATCAGGCGCTGAAGCTGGAGCCGGCCACGGCCCTGGTTGAACAACTGGCCGGGTCAGTTAAAATTCCGGCCAAGTTTAAACGCCGGTCTTTAGATAAGATTATTAGACGCGCCAAAAAAGAGCGGTTTAAGAATAAATGATTTTTGTTGATACCAATTACTTTTTAGCTTGGTTGCTGGAAGAGCGGGACCAACAGCACCGGCAGGCCAAAGAATTGTTCCAGTCGGCCGCCGCCGGCAAGAAAAAATTAGTCAGTTCGGCAATTGTTTTTTTTGAGGTTTATTGGGTGTTGACCTCTTTTTACGGCAAAAAGAAAACCGAAGTTATTGAAGTCTTAAACAATTTACTGAAATTGAGTTTTATTAAGTGGGAGAGCCGGGATTTATTGGTTGAGGCGATGGCGACGTTTGGCAAGACCAATTTAGATTTGGAAGACAGCTATAATTTAGCTTTCATCAGAAAATATAAAATTAAATCAGTTAAAACTTTTGATAAGCATTTGCGAAAAATGTGTTAAACTGGTTTTATGGATCAATTAGTGGTTGAGCCGGAAGTACCCAAAAAATCTTTCCCCAAATGGCCGTTAATTACTGTTTTTAGTTTTCTTTTGGGTATCGCCTCGGTTTTAGTCTGGCAAAAATATCAACCTAAGGGGACTCTCCTCATAGATTCTTTGCCGTCACCCCTCGTCTCGCCGAAGCTGGAAGCGAAGGCGGAGTATCCCACCGCCAATTGGAAAACTTATGCCAATAAAACCAATAATTATCAATTATTATTTCCACAAGATTGGATCATAGACGATATCACCAATCCTGCTTATCTAGAAATTATTCCTCCGGATGAAGGACCAAATAATGAAGGCAGGATTATTATTCAAGTTGGGCCATTTTCTTCTGAAAGCGAAAGTCTGAACCAATTTATGGAAGCCATCAATCTTAGTACGGGAGGAAAAAACAGCGATACTTACGCTCCGGTCCGCCAAATTAAAATCGGCGGCGAAAACGGAATATTAACGAAAGGTGGTTGTTGTGGTTTTTTCGGCCAACACGCTTTTTCCCTATATCAAAATAAAATCTATCAAATTAGCCTTAAAGGGCCAATTGACAATCCTCAAGCAAAATTTCAGTCGGTTTTTGATCTCGTCCTCTCCACTTTTAAATTTACCGAGTAATGTATAATTAAGCTATGAATAAAATGACCACTCAAGTTTTGCGCTATAATGCCGTTTTTGAATCCTGCGACGAAGGGGGATTTACGGTGACTGTGCCTAAACTTCCCGGACTGGTTACCGAGGGAGATACCTATGAAAAAGCCTTAGTCAATGTTCAAGACGCCATTGCCGGTTATTTACAGATTATGAATGAAGCTGGGGAAAATTTGCCTGACCCGGATGAAAAAGTTTTTAGCACCCCGGTCGATTTAAGATTTACCGGTACCGGCTTTGCGATTTGTTAATTTATGCCCAAACTGCCCGCTTTAAAGCCCAAGGCCGTAGTTAAACTTCTCCAACAAAACGGTTTCCAAAAACTTCGCCAGATTGGCAGCCATTTACATTTATATAATTCCGAGTTAAGGCTTCGTGTGACTGTGCCGATGCACAATAAAGATTTGAAAAGAAAAACCCTCGCTAGTATTTTCCGCCAAGCCAAGATATTATATAAATAATATGGACAAACCAATTATTGCTCCGATTGCTTCGGTTGTCCCCGAGCCACCCAAAAAATACTTCCTCAAATGGCCGCTGGTGGCCATTTTTTCTTTTTTTCTCGGCATTGCCTCGGTTTTGGCCTACCAAAAATATCT
>PCSQ01000113.1:0-272 GCA_002772455.1 Candidatus Beckwithbacteria bacterium CG23_combo_of_CG06-09_8_20_14_all_47_9
CGCGCTGGCCACCGCCGTCTTCCCGAGGAGGGAGAGGGCGGTCTCCGCCTTCGGCGAGCCGGGCCACCGTTCCACCGTGGAGAGGAGCAGACCGTCCACCGCCGTGTCGATCCTCGAGACAAAGAAGGAGGCGACCGACGCGACGTTCCGGGGATCCCCCCCGGCGGCGATCCACCGCTCCACGCCGCGCATGTAGGCGGCGGCCACCTCCTCGTACCGCCGTACCGAGAAGATCAGCGTCACGTTCACCGGGATCCCCGCGGCGATCGTCT
>PCSQ01000113.1:390-2864 GCA_002772455.1 Candidatus Beckwithbacteria bacterium CG23_combo_of_CG06-09_8_20_14_all_47_9
TCTGTTCGCGATTATGCCCACCTTTAAAACCATTGCTTCTCTCCGGCGGGAAATTGACGACACCAAAACCGTCGAGGCCAAACTCCGGCAAAAAATCCAGGCCTTGGACCAAGCCGAAATCCTGTTCGGCCAAGTCAGCCCCGGTTTAAACAGTCTAAACTTAGTCCTGCCGCCGGGGCCGGAATTTGAACGGTTAGCCTGGCAGTTCTATTGGCTGGCCGGACAAAACCAGCTCACTATCGTCAACGGCACCCTTAATGAATTCAAGGCTGATTTTGTGCCGGTTGATCTCACTTTAACCGGCAGCTATCCCAATATAAAAAAATTTGTGGACGGCATAAACCGCCTGGACCGTTTGATCGGGATTGATGAACTGACCATTTCCGCTAAAGCCGTCCGTTCCGCCGACGGCACCTTAAGCGCCAACTTCAAACTAAAAGCTTTTTACTTAAAATCCTTATGATTACTAAAATCTATGCCCAGCGGCTGAAAAAAGACCTCATGCGGCTGGCAATTTTCTCCTTAATCACTGTGGTAATTTGGCTGGGTTTGGCCACCCACCGGTCCCTGACCAAATCGCAAATTAAACCCGACGTCCAAAAACAGCTGGAGCCCTTGACGGCCTCTTTGGAGCTTGACACCCTGGAGCAAGTTAAGTCAAGGCCCGAAACCCCGCCAATTGACTGGATTTTGTTTGGACCGACGCCATTGGCTACTATTAGCGCCGAACAAAATGATCAATCTGAAACTGACTAAAATCCATTTTCCCACCGCCTTGGGCCTGCTGATTTTACTGGTGGCGATCGGCATCGGCCTTTATTGGGTTAAAAATAAAACCGCCCCCGACTCCGCTTCCGGCCAAACCCTGGCGCCTAAGCAGGTCCGCTTAACCAACGTTACCGATAGCAGTTTTTCAGTTTCCTGGACCAGTGACCAACCGACTAACGCCAAAGTTAAAATCGGCACCGACTTAAACAACCTCAAAGACCGGTTCGGCGACGACCGGGACCAGCTCTCCGGCGAAACCGGCAGTTTTGAAGTCCATTATCTGACGGCGAAAAATCTCACTCCCAACACCAAGTACTATTTTAAAATCGAGTCGGGCGGCAAATCCTTTGACAATCAAGGCAAGCCGTTTGAGATTACCACCGGCCCGACTTTAGGCAGCCCGCCGGGTGCCGACCCGGTTTACGGCACGGTTTTAACCGCCGCTAAAACCCCGGCCGAGGGTGTAATTGTCTATGTCAATTTAGCTAACGCCGCGCCTTTATCCGCCCTGGTTAAGTCCGGCGGCGACTGGGCCTTATCTCTTTCCACCGCCCGGACCAGCGATTTGAAAAGTTATTTAAATTACGACGCTCAGGCGACGATCGTCAACCTGCTGATCCAGGGCGGCCGGCAAGGAACGGCCCCGGCGATTACCACCACCGCCAATGACAACCCGGTACCGGACATTATTTTAGGCCAGTCGCACGACTTCCGCCGGGCACCCCTGGCCGCGGCCGAAACCCCAATTGCCTCCGGCAGCGGCAATTTTTCCCTTGAACCGCTGATTGCCCAAAACCAACCGCCGGCTACCCCCAACGGTGAAGTCACTTTAGAAAACCCCGGCGTTGACGGCGAAGTCATCAACGCTACCCAACCGGCCTTTATCGGTTCCGGCCCGCCGGGCACGGTCCTGGCCATCGAAATCCACTCCGATGACACCTATACCGGCACCGCCACTATCGGTAAGACCGGCGACTGGGAATTCATCCCGCCGCAGGGACTCTCCAGCGGCGAGCATTCCATTACTATTGCTTATCTTGATTCCGGCGGCGTCGAACAAAGTCTGAACCGCAGCTTTGTCATCGCCGCGGCCGGGCAGACGGACGTGCCGGCAATTACCGCCACGCCATCGGGAGAAATCAGTACCGATTCCGGCCGGACCTCGATGCCTTCTACTGCCGGCGGGGTGCCTCACCCCGGGGCCGGCGATATTTCTTTACTATTATTATTAACCGGTGCCGGCTTGCTCATTGGTGGCTTACAAATTAGAAAAGTTGTATAACTAATTTATGGACGATCTTGGCCTGCAGCAAACTCCGCTTTCGCCCGCCACAGCTTCAGCGACGGCGGGTCAGCCGTCGGCCCCCCCCGTTCAACCGGAAACACCGGTAATCACTCCGCCCAAAAAAAAGTTTCCGTTTAAGCCGGTAATTGGCACGCTGGTGGCCTTACTCCTCGTCGGCGGCACGGTGTTTCTCTCCCGCCAATTGATCCAGCAGCGCCAAACCGTCGAACAACAAGCTGTCGGCCAGCCCGGCACCTGCAAAGATCGATCAAAAACCGATTGTAATGGTTGTGGACCGGAAAAAGGACCAGACGACAAACGCTACGAATGTGTGTGGAGAAAGGGAGAGGATGGGGAAATGGAATGTAGAGAAGGCAAAGAGTGTGTTGATGGCAAGCCGCCGCTTAGTTGCGACATTATT
>PCSQ01000148.1:0-1129 GCA_002772455.1 Candidatus Beckwithbacteria bacterium CG23_combo_of_CG06-09_8_20_14_all_47_9
GACATCAGCGGCTAAGGCCGGTTTGACCAAAGATAAAAATAAGCCGAAAATCAGCAGGGATTTAACTATCTTTTTGAGCATAAATTATTTTAAGCAATTCCGGATTTAGCGGCAACAACCGCAGCGATAATGGCAGTGATGGGTACGGCTGAGACCAGCCCGATGCTGCCGACTAAAGTTCTGACGATTTCGTCAGCAATAATTTCGTAATTAATGACTTCGGCAAACGGATGCGGGTTATCTATAAACAAAAGCAGGAGTGGTAAAGCGGCGCCGGTATAAACCAAAACCAGTGTATTAACCATGGAGGCAATATGATCCTGACCGACATTCATCGCCCGCTGATAAAGCTCGTTCAGTTTAAGCTGGGGATTGGCTGATTTAAGCTGAAAAACTATGGCCGATTGGGAAATAGTAATATCATCCAAAACACCCAGGACGCCGATAATAATACCGGCTAAAAGCAGGCTGATCAAAAATATCAAAGCCCACATGGCACAAGGATTAAAACCGTGAGTTGACTAGGTTTTCAATTTCCAGTTCGGACAAGCCTTCAGCAAAACCATTGACGTTCTTTGGCACAATGGGGACAACCTTCCTGATAGCTTTCCCCTTATAATTTCAACGCTTCCAACTCATCCGGTAATAAAATTACTTCTTCAAGCAGCCGCAAGGGTATGCCTTGCGGCTTGAAGTAATGCACGTCCGGATTAAACCGAACGCAATAAATGAAGTAACTCTATCACACCTCGGGGGTGTGATTTAAATCAGTGAAGGCCGAATTTAGCTAAAAGTTTTTCGTTACCGGCAATTTGGTAGCGCAATAATTCTGAATAAACTCCGGGTTTACCGGCCAATGATTGCGGCGTGCCCGCCCCGACCAGTTTACCCTGGTCGATCACTAAAATCTGGTCGGCCGATTGGATCGTGCTAAACCGATGGGCAATCACAATCGTTAGCTTATCTTTCATTAAATTTTCCAAAGCCTGCTGAATCGCGCTTTCGGATTTACTGTCCAAACTGGAAGTGGCTTCGTCTAAAATCAAAATCGGAGAATTATGAATAATTGCCCGGGCGATTTGGATCCGCTGTTTTTGGCCGCCGGATAACTTCACCCCCCGCTCGCCGA
>PCSQ01000148.1:1168-2946 GCA_002772455.1 Candidatus Beckwithbacteria bacterium CG23_combo_of_CG06-09_8_20_14_all_47_9
CAAAAGCATTGGCTTGTTTTAAAGCCTTGATAATCTCCCTGTCTGTCACCCGGCCCATGCCGTAGCTGACGTTTTCCCGGATCGTCGTCGAAAACAATTCGTTATCCTGAAACACCAAGGAAATGTGGCTGCGGATAAACTGATGGGTTAACTTCGAATACGGCCGGCCGTTAAGATAGATTTCCCCTTTAGTTGGCTGATAGAACTTTAAAATTAAATTAATTATCGTCGATTTGCCGGCGCCGGAATGACCGACTAAAGCGACCGTTTGCCCGGCTAAAATATTAAAGCTAAGATTGTGCAGCACTGTTTGGCTATCGGCATCGTACCGAAAAGAAACATTCTCAAACCTAAGGCTCGGTTTAGAAATTATTCTTTTAACCGGCTGCGGGGATAAGTTTAATTTTTCTTCAGACGGCAAAGCCATCACCGCAAAATATTCTTTCGAGCCGGCTTCGGCCTGCTGGATCCGCTCCAAAATAAAACTCATTCCGAACAACGGCCAGCGGATTTGATTAACCAGCTGTAAAATCAGCACCATCTCGCCGATCGTTAATTGGCCGCGGAAAGTCTGGTAAAAAGTGATTAAAGAAATAACAATTAAAACCAGTTCCAGGCTGGTCTCCCTGACAAAATTGATTAAATGGTAGACGGTTGATTGCCGGTCATAGATTTGATTGACCTTGGCTAAAGTTTTAGAAACCAATTTCCACTCGGACAGCTGGGCCATAAACCCCCGGACCAAACGGATATTGCCGATGACCTCGCTGATCCGGCCGCGGGTCATGTCTTCCAACTGGTTTTTGGCAACTTCTTTTTCGCCCCATTTTTTGGTCGAGTAATGACTGATATAAATGTAGGCCGGGAAAATCGCTAAAGCCAAACCGCCGATCAGCAGATTATAGTAAAACAAAATGCCAACGGTAAAAATGCTCTGGAACAGCGCCGGCAGGACAAAGTTGGTCAGCATCCCCATGAAATCCTGAATCGATTGGATTCCCCGGCTTAGCTGGTTTAAAATTTTGCCGGAGATTTCCGAATCGAAGTACTTTTGCGGCAGGGTAAACACGTGGGTGTAAAATTTTTCCGTCAGGAACCGCCGCAAACGGCTGTTGATGTAATCGCCGAAGCGCATCGACAGCGAATTTAAAATTGCTGCCAGTAAATTAACGCCTAAAATTCCCAGCATCAACCAGCTCACGGTGGTTAAATCTCCCGATTGTTCGGTGAGCTGTTTTTGAATGTTATCAACGATAAACTTAATCAAAAACGGCTGGACCTGCTGGAGCACGGACATTACCAGCACCAAAAGACTTAATAATAAAGTGAAGCGGTACAACGGCCGGGATAAAGTAATGATCTTTTTGATATTAGTCATGTCTTTGCTATATTAATGTATGGATTTTATTCTGTCGATCTTTAATTTTATCCTGCACATCGACGTTCATCTGGGGGAAATCATCTCCCAATACGGCACTTTAGCTTATTTAATTTTATTTGGCATCATTTTTGCCGAAACCGGCTTTGTCTTTACCCCGTTTCTGCCCGGCGATTCGCTGTTGTTTGCCGCCGGCGCTTTTGCCGCCTTGGGCCATTTTGAGATCATCTGGCTGCTATTATTATTATGGCTGGCCGCATTCTCGGGCGATACCGTCAATTACTGGATCGGCCATTTTTTCGGCCAAAAGATTATTGACAACCCCCGCTTGCCAATCAAACAAGAACATATTGATAAAACAAAAGCGTTTTACCAAAAATATGGCGGTAAAACTATCTTT
>PCSQ01000148.1:2957-4318 GCA_002772455.1 Candidatus Beckwithbacteria bacterium CG23_combo_of_CG06-09_8_20_14_all_47_9
TTCGCCCCATTCGTCGCCGGCATCGGCAAAATGCACTACCGCCAGTTTATTACCTATAACCTAACCGGCGGCTTCACCTGGGTGGCCGGCTTTACCGGCCTAGGCTATTTTTTCGGCAACCTGCCCCAGGTTAAGGATAACTTTTCTCTGGTAGTCCTGGTAATCATTTTCCTCTCGCTTCTGCCAATGCTGATCGAATTTCTTAAAGCACGGTCAGCTGTCCGACCATCCCGTTAGCCAGATCAAAATCATGCTGTAAATTAGACGCTTTACGGGCGGCATAACGCCCTAATCCGGGCTAATAATTCTTCAAAGGCAAACGGTTTAGTTAAATAGTCGTCGGCGCCGCTGTCCAAACCGGCAACTTTATCATCTAATTGGCTTTTGGCGGTAAGTATTAAGTCTAAAATAATCACGTCGTAATCTTCACTGGCCGCCAAATCATAGCCAACCAATGCTCGTCCTCAACTACTGAAAATTAAAGATAAGCTTTAATCCATTCAGGATTGGTTCCCAACTGCCTCAGCCGTTTAACGACCTCGGTCTGCCCTAAACCATTCTCCTGCCATTTTTTGGCTAACAACTTAACTCCGTCCTGGACCGCATCGTAAGGAAAATGGATCCAGGCATCGGTTTCGGCGCCGTAATAATCCGGCTTAAAGGTTGACCACGGTTTATATAAGAGCGTGGCCGTGATAATCGATTGGGGTTTTAAATCGGTTAAATATTTATAGACAAACTCCAGCGAACCGCCGGAATCGGCGACGTCGTCAAACAATAAAATCCGCTCGCCTTTAATCGGCTCAGGAATATCCTGATAAATTTTCGGCTGGTCCAGTTTCTTATAGATCCCCCGGCTGTAAAACTTGACCCCGATTGAAGCGACTTTATCCACACCCAGAAAATCAACCATTGACCGGGTCATCGGCCAACCGCCTTTGGCTAAAGTCACGATCCGGTCAAATTTTTTCTTGTCCTGAATTATTTTTTGGGATACCTCAAAAGCCAACTGGTTCATTTCGTCCCACGTCGGGGCAATAAACTTGGTTTTCTCGCCGGGAAATTTAATGACTTTAAAGTTCATTGACTCCGCTCCTCAAACGTTAATTGATAGTCACCTTCAAGGTCGGACCTTGAAGCAATAATTTTGGTAAAAATATGTGCGTACGGTGGGAAAAAGATTTCTGCCTTGAAATCACCTTTGACTTTAGTTAAATAAAGTTTGCCGACTAAGTTTTGCTCGATTGCTTGTTTAAAAATTTCGCCGCCGCCGATGATGAAAATTTCCTCGGCTCCCGACTGGCTTTGGGCAAATTTAATCGCTTCATCTAAAGAATAAACTATCTGACACCCCGGGGTGG
>PCSQ01000003.1:0-97 GCA_002772455.1 Candidatus Beckwithbacteria bacterium CG23_combo_of_CG06-09_8_20_14_all_47_9
CCTAAGGGGCCAGGCCTCAACTCATACCCCGTCGGCTCTGCCGCGGGGTGGTTGATTCCCGGAGCAGATAATAACCGACAATACCCGTACCGCCGCC
>PCSQ01000003.1:133-2024 GCA_002772455.1 Candidatus Beckwithbacteria bacterium CG23_combo_of_CG06-09_8_20_14_all_47_9
AACCATGGTAAAGGCGGATTAAAATCAGATCGATTAAGGAGCGGAAGATGTCCGGCAATAGCGCTACTTTTGTCCGTTCGTCATTATGCCAAATGACTGGGACTTCTGACAGCGAAAATTTATGTTTTTTAGCCAGGTAAAGGATTTCGGCGTCATAGCCCCAGCGCTTGATTTTAGACAGAGCAAATAATTTTTTGGCAATCGGCGCTTTAAATAACTTAAAGCCGCAGGTGACATCGGAAACCTTAGTGCCTAACCAAAAATTGGTTAAATTAGTAAATTGTTTGCCCAAAAATTCGCGCAGGCGCGGTTGATGCCGGGTGATTTTAGCACGGGCGGTTTTGCGCGAGCCGATGACAATATCGGCTTTCACGCAGAGCAGTTTTGGCAGTTCGATTATTGGTGTGGAAAAATCCACGTCGGTAATTAAAATCAACGGTCCAGCAGCTGCGGCCACGCCCTGTTTTAAGGCATAGCCTTTGCCTTGGTTCCGGGGGTAGGTAATTAGCTTAAACCCGGCTTTTTTGATCATTTTGGCGGTGGCGTCGGTCGAGCCGTCGTCCACAAAGATAATTTCCCAATCCGGGTGCCGCCGGCAAATAGCTAAGGCCGCCGGCAAACGTTTAGCCTCGTTGTAAACCGGAATAATGACGGATAGCTTCATTTTTTTTCAAAAACGCCGGCTAATGATAAACCGAAAGGAATAGCCAGACGGTTGAGCCATAAAAGTTCCAAACTGCCGAAAAATCCGACGACCCCATGGGTTAAAATCGGCAGGGGATCGGCGGCAAAATCCGATTGTTGTTTTTGCCGAATGATAATTTTAATCAGGCGGACAAAAACTGCCGGCAGTAACAAGAAACTGAAAAAATAACTGGCGAATTTTAGTTTTAAGCCGCTTTTAACCGTTGACCGAAGCAGGGTTTTTTTAGTATAGCGGCGGAAGTGGCCGAGCATGGAATCCCAATAAGAAAACAGCCACTGGTAAGCCGGAACGCTGATGATAATGATGCCGCCGGGTTTAGCGACCCGGGCCATTTCGGCCGCCAGCCGCCGGTCGTTGGCCATGTGCTCGAGTGTGTCCAGGCAAATTACTAAGTCAAAGTGGTTGGCCGGGTAAGGCAGGGGTTGAGTTTGCAGGTCGGTTTTCTTTATATCCAAGCCGCGCTTGCGGCCCTGGTTTAAAACCGTATCGACACCGAATGATTGCCAACCCAGTTGTTGGAGTTCCCACAAGATTTTGCCGGCGCCGCAGCCGACGTCTAAAACTTTGCCGGTTTGGGGATTGTAGCGCCGGATCAGCTGGTGGATGACCCGCCGTTTTTGCCGGTGCCACCAATGGCTGTTTTCAACCCGGTAGAGTTCCGGGTAAAGATCCCGGCGCATAGTACCTTTAATCATGGTTTATTATAGAATAAAGCATGGTTTGGTTGCTGGGATTAATTATTGGCTTTTTTTTAACTCGGTTGTATCACTTAACGGTGATGCCGCCGTTTATGGACGAGCTGATTTATGTCCGGTGGCTTAATGAAATTCGTTTCCATGGCGATTGGCTGGTTCCGCTTAAGGAGTTCGGTTGGGAGCCGCTGGGGATTTGGCTGGCGGCGTTAATCAACCGGTTAGTAGTTGATCCGGTTTTAAGTTTGCGGTTGACCAGCGTGATAGTGAGCGGCGGGTGTTTATTATTGATTAATAAATTGGCCGGGCGGGCAGCGGCGCTGTTTTATATTTTATCGCCGCTGATTTTGCTTCATGATCGCCTGGGTCTACGGGGTGATAATCTGGTGGTTTTGGCCGCATTATTGGTGTTTTACGGTTTACGGCAGAGATTATCTTTTTGGTGGGGATTAGGCATCGCTATCGGCTTATTCAGCAAAACCACTGCTGCGGT
>PCSQ01000003.1:2045-4852 GCA_002772455.1 Candidatus Beckwithbacteria bacterium CG23_combo_of_CG06-09_8_20_14_all_47_9
AAAGCGGCTGACTTTTTAGCGGCGGCGTTAGCGGCAATTCCGATCGGCTTTTACTGGCTGTCCGGCACTTTGGGCCAAGTGATCAATAAGCAGGGGACTTTTGTGGGCGATTGGTTGGTAAAAAATAATTTGCTGCAAATTGGCCCGTGGCTTTATCAATATCTGGCTTGGCCGGTAGCGCTATTGGTTATTGTTGGCCTGCTTGCCAAAAGGAATAGGTTGCTTTTAATTAACGCTTTGGTGCCTTTGGTCTTGCTTATTATCAGCGCCAAAATTCTTTTCCCGCGGTATTTACTGCCGATTTTCCCGTTTTTGCTGATTTATGCGGCCGGCGGTTTTAATTGGTTGAGGCAAACTTTGCCCCGGGCTTTAAAGCCGTTATTAATAATATTTCTTTTGGCCCCGGCTTGGTTTAGCTGGCGGATATTGATTGATCTGCCAACCGCGCCGTTGCCGGAAATTGATCAGTGGCAGTACGTTACCGGTTGGCCGTCCGGCTATGGGGTGAAAGAATTGGTTAATTATTTGCAGGTAAATAGTCTGGGGCCGTTATTAAATTATTCGGCAGAAGAGATATTAATTGATAAAGCCGTCAGCGGCGGCTATGCCATTACTAATATTAGAGAAGTTGACGGTGAGTTGATTAAAGATTTTCCCCGGCCGGGAAATAAATCCAGCCTGAAACTATGGCGCTTAAACTAACTAGTCATACTTTAATTAAGAACGAAGAAATTTGGGTTAAGCCGGCGCTGGCAGCGGTTATTAATTTTGTCGATAAGGCTTTGGTTTGGGATACCGGCTCAACCGATAAAACTGTCAGCCTGATTCAGTCGATTAAATCTCCAAAAATTAAGTTTAAACAATGCGGTCAGGTAAACCGGGAGGAGCTGGTTGAATTAAGAAATGACCAAATCCAAGCGACTAAAACCGATTGGTTTTTATTGGTTGACGGCGACGAGATTTGGCCGGAAAAAAACTTAATTCAATTAATTAAAGCAATGCGGCAGGCTAAATCGGAAACCATTGCTTTGGTTAACCGGACCCGGAACTGTGTCGGCGATTTAAACCATTATTTGCCGGAAAGCCAAGGCCAATACCGGATCGGGCCGTGGTCGGGGCATTTAAACATCCGGGCCATTAAAAATTTACCGGGCCTGAAAGTGACCGGCAGTTACCCCAATGAAGCCTATGTTTATCAGGGAAAAAAATTGCAGGACCAGCCGGAAAGATTGGAATTTTGCGACACCTGGTATTACCATGCCACTCACCTGAAGCGCACCGGCTGGCGGCACAGTTTAAGGGTGATGGACAGGATAAAAAAATTTAAACTTTTTAGTCATTGACTTATTTCAGTTTTAGTATATATTATATACCATAAATGAAATACATAAACGAACTAAACACTGCCAGTTATTTCAACAAAAATACGCTTCAGCAAGTAGCGCCGATCAGTGATAATGCTTTATATTCCAACATCAAGCGCTGGCTAAAGCAAAACATAATCATTCAACTAAAAAGAGGGACGTATGTGACTAACGATTACTACATTCGTTTGCCGGAAAAACAAGCTTATCTGGAATTTATTGCCAACAAACTTAAATCACCTTCATATTTAAGTTTAGAATATGTATTGCAAAAATATAGCCTTTTGACAGAGGGAGTCTATGCTTTTACTTCCATTACTCTAAAAAAAACAAATACTTATAAAAACAAGTTAGGCTTGTTTACCTATTCTAATATTAGCCAAAATCTATTTACCGGCTATAAAATTGTTAATAAAGAAGGGTTTCAGATAAAAGAAGCCAGCAAAGCGAAAGCTTTATTTGATTTTTTATACTTAAGATTATTAAGCGTAAAAAACATCAATAAATCGTTAATTGATTCATTCAGGTTTAATTTAGATGAATTTTCTCAAAAAGACCAAAAAGAATTTAAGTCCTATGTAAAATTATCTAAAATAAAAAAATTAGAAAAGGCAAGTTTATGGCTAGCATGATAATCAATGAACTTAAAGAAATAATCAGAGAGCAAACCCAAAAAGGTCTTTCCGGGGCTTATATCCGTAATGCTTTAAAAGAATATTTGCAGGTTTATGTTTTAAACTTTCTTTATACTACTGATCAATATAAACAAGCTTTGATTTTTACCGGCGGCACCTGTCTTAGACATTGTTTTAATTTAAATCGATTATCTGAAGATATTGATTTTGATCAGCTAGCGGCAATAGACGTTAAGCAGTTGGCCAATAGTCTTTCGGATTATTTCAGTAAAAAGTATTTATATAGTGATCTGAAAATATCGATTAAACAAAAAGGAAGGCAATTATTGCTTAAATTTCCGGTTTTACAGGCACTGAAATTAGTCTCGCAGTCAGAAAGCGATTGGCTTTATGTGAAGTTAGATATCAGTTTAAGCGATTCAAAAAAATTTCAAACTAAAACTACCTTGAAAAACATATACGGTTTTAACTATGTTATGAAGCATTATAGCTTAGCTGATTTAATGTCCGGGAAAATTGCGGCCGTATTAACCCGTCAGCGATTTTGGGGAGAAAGCAATCAAACCACGATTAAGGGAAGAGACTACTTTGACCTGCTGTGGTTTTTAGATAAACAAATTATCCCCAATCTGCCAAGAATTAATGATTTAATCAAAGAAACTTTAAGCTCAAAAGAATTAGTTGAGAGGTTAAATGAAAAAGTTGACTTGGCAACGAGCAAATTTAAGCTTGATTTTAAGCGGGATTTACTGCCTTTTGTTACTTTGAGTGAAACATCAATTAGTGATTATTTAGAGAGTTATCAAGA
>PCSQ01000112.1:0-842 GCA_002772455.1 Candidatus Beckwithbacteria bacterium CG23_combo_of_CG06-09_8_20_14_all_47_9
TGAATTTTGAAATATTTTTGACAATAATTAGCGGTACAACAATTTATGTGTTGGGTCAGTTAATCCAAGGTTTAATAATCAAACCTTATTTAGAATATAAAGATGTGATTGGTAAAATCGATAATAAGCTTAAGTTTCACGCTCATTTAATCAGATCAAAAATGGTCAGTGATAGTCGAGTGATTGAAGTTTATCTTGATTTACGTCAACTGTCTTGTGATCTAGAAAGTAGTTTCAAAAAATTATTAATAACTTCAGACGACCAGAAAATGAAAGTATCTAAAGCCGCTCAAAGCTTAATATTTTTATCTAATGTTACCGGAAGCAAATCTCATAGTTTTTTAGTAAAACAGTATGATGAAATTGATGAAAATGAACAAATAGTCAGGGAAAATTTAAATATTCCTAAATTATGGTAAATCTTAACGAAAATACGTTAGCGGAACAGCCGGTGATTGAGTGGTTGAGGGGCTTGGGATATGAAACCCTGTTTAGCCCGGATCTGGCGCCGGGCGGGGCGTTTATGGAAAGAAACGATTACCGGGAGGTAGTTTTATCAGCTAGGTTCAGGCGATCTTTAAAAAGAATTAATCCTAATATTCCCGACGAGGCTCTGGACCAGGCGGCGAAAAAGATCATTAAATACGAACACGAAGATATTGAGCTGGGCAACAAAGAAATGTATGAAATGCTCACCGGGGGAGTAAAGGTCGACGTTAAGGATGAACACGGCGAAATCAGAAGTAAAATGGTCCACCCGATTGATTTTAAGAATTTGCAGAATAACGAGTTTTTGGCGGTTAACCAGTATTCGGTGCAGGGAAAAACTGCCAGAATCCCCG
>PCSQ01000112.1:876-1018 GCA_002772455.1 Candidatus Beckwithbacteria bacterium CG23_combo_of_CG06-09_8_20_14_all_47_9
AAAATGCCACCATTGCCGATGCCTATGCTCAAATCCACGATACTTACCGGCAAGATATTCCCAAAATCTTTTATTACAACCAGATATTGGTAATCAGCGATTTATTGAGAGCCAGGCACGGGACGGTTTCCAGCAGTTATGA
>PCSQ01000112.1:1040-3616 GCA_002772455.1 Candidatus Beckwithbacteria bacterium CG23_combo_of_CG06-09_8_20_14_all_47_9
ATAAACAGCGAGGGCGAAAAGCATAAAAAGATGTCGGAATTGGAATTGTTGACTAAGGGATTATTTGAACCGCAAAGGTTAATGGATATAATCGAAAACTTTATTGTGTTTGAAGCCGACGCGGTCAAAGACGCCACAAAATTTACTAAAAAAATGGCCATGTACAATCAATATTTCGGCGTCAACAAAGCCGTCGATAATACCTTAAGAGCGGTTAACGGCGATAAAAAAATCGGCGTGTTTTGGCATACTCAAGGTTCGGGGAAATCTTTATCCATGGTTTTTTACGTCAATAAAATAAGAAAAATTCCGGAATTAAAAAGCCCGTCGGTACTGTTTTTAACTGACAGGAACGATCTTGATCTGCAGCTGTATAAGACTTTTTTGCGGACCGGCTATTCGACCGCCAAACACGCCGAGAGTATCAAAGATTTGGCGGATAAAATCAGCGGCGCCGGGGCCGAAGTGTTGTTTACCTTGATTCAGAAATTTGACATGGATAAACCGCTTTCATTGAGAAATAACTTTATCGTCATTGCCGACGAAGCCCATCGTTCCGAATACGCCTTATTGGCCGGAAACGTCCGCTCGGTTTTGCCCAACGCTGCCTTTATGGGTATTACCGGCACGCCGGTGGAACTTAATAATCGGAATACCCGCTTGGTTTTTGGCGAGCATATCAGCGAGTACCCGATCGACCGGTCCGTGGCAGACAAGGTAACGGTACCGATTTATTACGAGGGCAGATTAATTCCCTTGCACGTTTTGAACCAGTTTATTGACGAAGACCTGGACAAGTTGGTCATAGAGCATCCTGAAGATACAAAAGCAATGCTCCGGCAAAAGTGGGCCAGAATGGAACAGGTGTTAGGGGCTAAAGAGCGGGTGGAGATGATTGTCAATGATATTGTTTATCACTTTAACAACCGCGGGCTGGAAGGCAAAGCGATGATTGTAACTTTTTCCCGGAAAATTGCCGTGGAAATTTATAAACTGCTGTCAGCACATAACCATGCCCCTGAAGCGGCTGTCGTGATTTCCAATAATCAACAATATCAAGACGAAATTCAGGCAGAATTAGACAATAAAGAATTGGAAAAAAGATTTAAAAACCCTGATGATCCGTTAAAAATCGCGATTGTTTGTGATATGTGGCTGACCGGATTTGACGTACCGTTTTTACACACGATGTACTTAGACAAACCGTTAAAAGGGCACACTTTAATGCAGGCGATTGCTCGGGTTAACCGAAGATATAAAGATAAAGCGGGCGGATTGATTGTTGATTATATCGGCGTGGCGGAAAATCTAAAAAAGGCGCTGGCAATTTATGCGTCTGATATTCAAAAACAGACTTTAATCCCCATAGAAGAGATTATTGCGGAAATGCTAAAAGCCTATAATGATGCCAAAGTTTTTTTAGGAGACTTGAAATATCAAGAATGGAAAAAATTATCGCCGGGCCGGCAATCGCAATTATTCCAATCGGCGATAAATATTGTTTTGGAGACAGACAACAAAAAACAATTTTTGAAAGCAGCTACCAGGCTGTACAAATTGTTTTGTTTGGCCATGCCCAATCATGAAGCCAATAAAATCAGAAACGAAATTGAATTTATAGAAAGCGTTAGAAGGGGAATAATTAAATTTACCCTGGTTGAACCGATTTATATTGATAAAAAAACCGAGTCGGCCATTAAAGACTTGATTTCTAAAAACATTGCCGCCGAGGGCATTATTGATATCTTTTCTGAACATAGAAAGGGGAAACCGGAGATTTCCATTCTTGACGAAAAGTTTCTTAAAAACGTTAAAAATTCCCGGCTTAAAAATTTAACCCTGGAAACATATCGAAAGCTTTTAGAAAACGACTTAAGGACAAAGGAAAGGTCGAATATCGTCCGTTATCGGACCCTACTGGAAAAACTGGAAGAAATAATTGAAGAATATGAGAACAATATTATTAATTCGTCGAAAGTCATAGAGCAATTAATCCAGCTAGCCAGGGAGATTAGAGCTGCAGATCAGGCGGGTGACAAGCTAGGCTTAACTTTGGAAGAAATGGCGTTTTACGACGCGGTCGCTCAAGGCAAAAAAGCGTTAAAAGATAAGGATATAAAACTATTAGTTAAGGAGTTAATCAAAGCGATTAAAAGGGATGTAGCGATTGACTGGACGCACCAGGAGGTTATTAAGGCCAGAATCAGGTCAAATGCCAAATTAATTCTGTTAAGACATCAGTTTAGTTTCGAGGAAAGTAATTTATTGGTTGAAAAAATATTTAAACAAGCAGAATTTCTTTATCGAGATTTTGAATTTCAACAGTTACAGTTAAATGAAACTCAAATTTGACCCGGAGAAAATAATTGCCCAAGGCAAAGGTTGGCTAACCGAAGACATAAAATCATTTTTCTCTATGCCATAATGTCTGATCCGGATTTTACCGATGAATCATTTGCCGACGGCATGGAATCAATCGGGCACATTGAAAGTCAGATACCGGACTTTGATCAGGCTTTTTCCCAATGGCACCAAGAATTAATCGACCCCAAGTTTAACCAGGGAAAAGAAAAATA
>PCSQ01000035.1:0-386 GCA_002772455.1 Candidatus Beckwithbacteria bacterium CG23_combo_of_CG06-09_8_20_14_all_47_9
CGCCAAGCGGTAGGCGTAGTCCTGCCACTCCTGGGAAATATATTTGTTTTTATCCAAATCATACTTGGATAAAAGATCAAACATCGACTGCGGCTGCCCCCCTCTTTTAGTTCTGGCCATTCAACCCTTGAATTATTTTGGCTATCAAGGCTTTAATTGCCGCCCTCTCCTCCGGCCGCCAGCGGCTTAAAACGAACTCCTCCGGTGTTTTCCCGCCCCGGTCGGCGTCAATCCCGATCCGGATATGCCAAAAATCTTTAGTGCCCAATTGCTCATAGATTGACAGTAAACCGTTATGGACTAACGGCCCTTTACCGAAATTAAGCTTAAATTTTCCCAGCGGGATATCCAAATCGTCGTGGCATACGTACAAATATGGAAGGGTC
>PCSQ01000035.1:417-2815 GCA_002772455.1 Candidatus Beckwithbacteria bacterium CG23_combo_of_CG06-09_8_20_14_all_47_9
AATTTTTGCGGTTTAAACAGTTCCACTCCCGGCAAATTTAACTTGGCCAGCCCGTCCACCAGCAACCAACCGGCATTGTGGCGGGTGTTTTTATACTTATTACCGGGGTTCCCCAAACCGACGATTAACTTCATCGCTCTATTCTAGCAAATTGCTTCTGGTATAATGCGCCCGCTATGGCAATTCTTGATATTTTTCGCCCCCCCCGGCCGGAAGCTGCCCCTACCGCCGCTTTCATCTTGGTTTCCAACAACAGGATGGCTGAAATGCAAGCAAAGGAGACCAATGGCTTAATCCTCGACTGCCGTAAACTTTTAGCTCAATTTAACGAAGCGACTCCTTTTGACAGTCGGGTTTACCTGACCATTAGCGGTCAGTTACTCTCCGGAAAAAACCATCAATCGCATCTGCAGGAAAAATTAGCCGTTTTAAAGCAAAACGGAAATGACTGGCTTTATCCTGTCCGCTGTCTGGAACTGCTGCAGGATATTCGCGCCGCTTTAAAAATCAAGCGGCTGACTTTAGCTTTGACCTACTTTGACGCCGACACCCTGTCTTCATCCAATCCAACCTCTCTTAGTCAAAATCAAGAGTTAATTCTTGCAGCCCTGAATAATTTGTCCGGCGCTGATCGGTATATTTATCTTAAGAACCGTCAGTTGGCAGAAAGGTTTACCTGTTCAAACTCCCGGTAAAACTGACCCACGGCCATCAGATCTTCCGGTTCGTACAGGCAAATCCATTGATCAACTAGTTTTTTTAATCTGTCCGCCGAGTCTTTGGCCGCCACCGGCACGGCCACGATCACCTTCAAGGATGAACCTTGAAGGTACTTTATTGCCGCCTCCATGGTATAGCCGGTGGCCACGCCGTCATCAACTAAAACTGCCTGTTTAACACCGGCAAGTTTAGGAAGCGACGGTCCGACTTTGGCCCCCACCGCCAATTCCGGATTAAAAGGGGCGGCGATTTTTTTAGCGCGAATTACCTGCAACGGCCAACCCAATTTATCAGCCACGATTTCCGCCACCACTACTCCGCCGCGGGGGATGCCTAACACTAAACCCTTACCGTGAATTTTTTTAACAACAATCTCTGCCAGTTTTTGACCGGCGTCAACACGATCGACAAAAATCATCTACTTCATCTTGGCCAATTGTTTCCTGGCCAATTTGCCGGCAACCGGCAGTTCAAACTCTTCGCCGTTGTAGGCTTTGTAGATCGACACCAGCCAGGCAATAAAGCCGACGATCATGAGCAGCGGCGATAACAGCCAGCCGATGACCGGCACAAACGAGGCCACGGTCAAAGCGGCAAAGAACATCAAGCTTTGCATGGCGTGAAAGCGGACAAAACCGTTTTTCTTTTCCACTAATAAAAACACTAATCCTGTCAGCCAGCCCAGCACATAGGTCAAGGCGGCCGCGGTATTTTGCGGCAAACCGAAAGCGACTAACTCTTCTTTTTTAGCAACCATACATCCTCCTAATTAAAATAAGCTTGGTTGATTACTCCTCACTGTAGCATCTTTTTTTTCGTCTGGCGAGGGCCAAATTTTTACCACCCCAAAAACACCGTCGTAGCCGGGATTAACGACAATCTCCCCGCTCCTGACTTTTTTCAGGCCTTCAACCACCCGCTCCCCGGCGGTTTTGGCCACCGCCTCTAAATCAGTTTTCAATAAAACATTAAATTCAGTCCCGAATTCGGTAATCAGGCTTTCATAAAGCGCGTCAACTTTCTTGCTGGCCACACCGGTCGATAACGCCTCTGCTAAAATTTCGTGCAGCGGCACAGTCATAATATACGGCGGACGGGTCGGATCAGTCGGGTGGTAATAACCAACGACGCCGTGTTCGCTGATTTTTTTAACCGCTTTAAGCGGTTCCCGGCCATGGGCCAACTCATCGACCCGGTGTTCGACACCGACGGTCAAGGACTTGCCGCAGACATGACAAATAATCCCTTTGGTCCTGGTTTCTTCAGGGGACTGAACTACCTTACAGCTCCGGTGGCCGGTGTAGTGGTACTTGCCCTCTTCCGGGTGGAACTCAATCGTGTAGCTAATTTTTAACCGGCCGGAATTTTTACCCAAAAATCTCTCACTAATCGCCCCGGCGATGTCATTAAACGTTACTTCGTCTTTAAAATTACCGCTAAATACCGTCGCTTCCCGTCCCAGTTTTTTGGGGCTGTGGGCATCGGAAAAACTCACAATCGCCCGCCGGTCCAAATCCGATATCCGCCAATTCATGGCCGGGCTACTGGATAGGCCCGTTTCCACGGCCAGAATATATTTGGCCAAATTGCCAAAAGCTTCTTCCAAACTATCGTAGCCGCTATTGGCTCCGTAAATTCCATACCACGGTGTCCAGGCGTGTGGGCAAATAATCAAAGC
>PCSQ01000035.1:2900-3042 GCA_002772455.1 Candidatus Beckwithbacteria bacterium CG23_combo_of_CG06-09_8_20_14_all_47_9
CCCCGTAATGTCAGCTTGGCATTGAATTTTTCCACATCGGTTAATTTAGGCAGAAAAACCAAAACGTGCACCCTTCGGCCCTTGCCTTTATCCGAATAAATGCACGAAATTTCGCAAGTCAAAAGAAATTTAGCATTTAGTT
>PCSQ01000053.1:0-81 GCA_002772455.1 Candidatus Beckwithbacteria bacterium CG23_combo_of_CG06-09_8_20_14_all_47_9
TTGTACGCCGAAAAGGTCATACTGACGCTGTAATCTTTTAAAAATCCCGGCGTTTCTTTTTGAACCTTAATATCTTTAAAT
>PCSQ01000053.1:105-2693 GCA_002772455.1 Candidatus Beckwithbacteria bacterium CG23_combo_of_CG06-09_8_20_14_all_47_9
TATTCCGGTTTTAAAATCGCGCCACTGACACAACCAACCAGCAACTCTTTATCCTGCTTTATTGCTTCCGGCAGCGGCTTGGTTAAAACTACATCTGATATCATTAATCGGCCGCCGGATTTTAATACCCGGTAAGCTTCCTTAAAAACTTTGGTTTTATCCGGCACTAGGTTAATCACGCAGTTGGAAATGATCACATCAACAGTGTTATCTTTTACCGGCAAAGCCTCAATGTCTCCCTGGCGGAATTCCACGTTGGCATAGCCGCCCTTCCGGGCATTTTCCTTGGCTTTTTCGATCATCGCTTCGGTCATATCGACGCCGATTACCTTGCCGGTTAAACCCACTTTAGCTGAAGCCAAAAAAGCGTCAAAGCCGGCGCCCGAACCCAGGTCCAAAACCGTTTCGCCGGGTTTTAATGAAGCGATCGCCACCGGGTTGCCGCAACCCAAACCGAGATTGGAACCGGCCGGGGCCTGATCCATTTCTTCTTGCGAATAGCCTAGTTTTCCTGATTGCCTTTGGGGTTTTTGATTCGAGTCACAACCGCAGCTTTTGCAGCCGCAACCGCCGGACGATTGAGCAATTTGGGCATACGAATCCTTAACGGTTTGTTTGATATTCATCAACACATTCTACCCTTTCTCACCCTTCAAAAACATAATCACCGGATCATATTTAACCAAAGCTAAACCCAACCCCAATACGTGTTCGATCATCGGCACGGTCGTGTTCATTGCCCCGGAAATTACCACCGTTTCCGGCGGCACCAGCTCGTCCCACAGCGGCCGCACGGTTAAAATTTTAGCCCGGTCGGCCGGAGCCAGTGTTGGTTCGAGTTCGACAAACCGCAACACCGATTCCCTAAACGCCGGACTTTGAGCACTTCTTTTTTCAAACGAGCGGTAGCCGGTTCTATTGCCCGGCCGCAAAAATCCGCCATTATTGACCACACGATGAATTTTGTCTTTTCTTTCAATAAAAGCGTTCAGCATCGCCGAACCGCTGGCGCTGCAACCCACCAAAGAAACCTCGTCTCCATGATTGGCAAATCGGTCAATTTAATCAGTAATTTGTTTCAGTTTCGGGGAAAAAAGTTTGCCGTCTTTCCAGATAATCGGCACCGTGATCGGCTGTAATCCGTATTTTTCCGGCCAATTTTTCGTCAGCCGGAAAATATTTTTTAAATCTCCACCTAATCCCGGACCAATTATGACTTTATGCTCTTGGGTCATTAACTTTCATTTTCAAACTCTTCCAGGAGTTGGCGCCGGCGTCGGGAGAGACGACTGGGAATATTAATTATCAAGCGGACATATTGATCGCCGCGTCCTCGACTTTGAAGTCGGGGAATGCCCTGGCCGCGCAAACGGATCAAGGTGCCGGATTGGGTGCCGGGCTGGACTTTGAGTTTCAGTTCACCGTCAAGGGTGGGTACGGGTACGACTGCCCCCAAAACCGCCTGGGGAAAAGAAATCGGTTCGTCAATAAATACGTCATTGCCGTCGCGCTTAAACAAAGCATCGGCTTTAACTTCAATGGTCACGTAAAAATCGTTAAAGCGGATCCGGGTACCATCGTCCGCCCCGGCCGGAATTTTAATCTTATATTCTTTACCCTGGTGGATAATCGTCCGCTCACAGCCTTTCGCCGCCTCCATAAACTCAATTGTCAAACCGTAACGGGGAATTTGCCGGGCCTGCCTAAACGGTGACCGGCCGCCGCCGAAAAAACTCTCGAAAATCTCAAACGGGTCGGAAAAACCGCCAAAGTCGAACCCTCCTTGGTTTCCACCGGTAGTATAAGTATAAGTAAACGGCCCAGCCCTGTGGGAGCTAAACGGATCCCAGCCCGAGGCTGGTCCGCCTTGGGCGGAAAAGGCACTGTGGCCGAACTGGTCATAAGTCTGCCGCTTTTCCGGATTAGCCAAGACTTCGTAGGCCTCGGAAATTTCCTTGAATTTTTCGGCCGCATCCGAGGCTTTATTCCGGTCCGGATGAAACTGCAACGCCAGCTTCCGGTAAGCGGATTTTAGTTCCGCCGCCGAAGCGGTTTTATTCACCCCCAAGACTTCATAAAAGTCCCGTTTGGTCGCCATTACTCTTTGACCACTTCGCCTTCTTGAACCTTGTCTTTATCCGTCTTCGCCTCGGCTTCGGCGGACGAATCGTCCGGCTTTTTTTCTTCCGGTTTCTGGTACATCGCCGCGCCGACTTTTTGAATCGACTCGGACAAATCTTTGGTCTTGGCTTCCAGCTCGTCTTTACTGCCGGATTCCAACACGTCTTTCAAGGCCTTGATCTTGGTCTCGACCTCATCCCGGTCCTCTTTTTTGACTTTATCGCCGGCGTCTTTCAACGTTTTTTCGGCGGTAAAGATCAGGCCGTCGGCCTGATTCCGGGCGTCGATCCGCTCCTTTTTGAGCTTATCCTCTTCGGCGTGTTTTTCCGCCTCCTTGGTGATCCGCTCGACCTCGTCTTTAGATAGTCCGGTCGAACCCTGAATAGTAATTTTCTGCTCTTTATTGGTCGCCTTGTCTTTAGCGGCCACGTTTAATATCCCATTGGCATCCAAGTCAAAAGTGACTT
>PCSQ01000141.1:0-3849 GCA_002772455.1 Candidatus Beckwithbacteria bacterium CG23_combo_of_CG06-09_8_20_14_all_47_9
AATCCAGTAGGTCGTTAAACAGATAAACCGAGCCGGTTAAGAGGGAAAAAATGAAAAACGCGGCCACCGTGGTCCAGAACTTGGCCGGAATAAATAACCAGCCGGAAAAAATTAAACCGGTAAACAGGCTTAAATTTTTTAAGCTTTGCCGCGGCCGGCCGGCCTTGAGTAATAGGAAGAGTGGCTTAACCATAAAAGACCCATACCTATGATAACGCCTAAAATCACCAGTGTATAGAGTTTCTGCCGGCTATCCAACTGTAAAGCAATAAAGCCCAGGATGGCCGAGACCAGCCAGTACCAGACGGCAATCCGGCGTTTGCCCCAGCCTAAATCCATTAATCGATGATGTAAATGCCCTCGGTCGCCCCAAACGGGCGAACGGCCGGCAAACAAACGGCGCAGGACGGTATAAGCCGCGTCGATGATCGGTACGCCCAGGACTAAAATTGCCGTGGCCAGTTTCGCCCCGGACAGAATCGCCAGGACCGCCAAAAAATAACCGGCCAGAGCCCCGGCGCCGTAACCGGGCATGATTTTTTGGGGATAAAAATTGTAGGGCAAAAAGCCCAGGTAAGCCCCGGCCAGAATAAAGGCCAGGGTAATCACCGGCCATTGGGTAACGTCGCCGGCAAACCGCAGACTTAATATTCCGATGACCGTTGCCGAAACCACGACAATGCCCGGCAGTTGGCCGTCTAACCCCTTGGACCAATTGACAAAATTCATGGTCGATAAGATCCAGACTAAAGCGATTAAATCGGCCAAAACCCAAATTGTCCTGACCCGGCCGAAAAGCCACAGCGGAATTTGCGGCTGGGATAAATTAATAACCGTGCCGGGCACCAGCGGATTGCTGATATAGGCAATCCCAATACCGGCCATAACGACGATGCCGGCGGCCAACAGTCCCAGGCCGAGCCGCAGATAAGGGTTTAGGTTATAAATATCGTCCAGGATGCCGGTGACCATTAAAATTAAACCGCCCAGGAGAATTCCTAAAAGGTGTTTATCGATCGGCAGAAAGATTAAGCCGGCAATTAAGATGGCGCTGAAAATCGCCACGCCGCCGCCGCGGGGTACGGGATAGCGGTGGATAACTTTTGGGTGAGTTTGGGTTTGGGGATCATCGAGCCAACCTTGTCGTCGGTAGAGCTTGATGACTAAAGGAGTCAAAATCAGGGTTAAGCCTAGACTGAAAACTCCCGGCAGCAGCAGGGTGGTTAAATTCATGTTAAATCATTAGACTGATAATTTTAACGAGGGTGGTTAGGCCCATAATGGCAATGACTGCCCCGGTCCATGAGAGCATTTGCGACCATAGCTGGTGGTCGGTCCGGGCTTTGGCCGCGAGGCGAATAGAAATTAACTCCAGAATAAAAGTGAGCAGCGGCAATAGCCACAGCCAGAAATTATTCACCAGTTGGGCGTCGCCGTAAGCGCGGCTGTATAACAGAGGAACTTCCGGCGGCAGGCGGTGCCAGAAGAGGGCAATGACAATAAACTGCAGGCCGATGGCCAAAAACGCCAGCCGCAAACCGAGCTTAGCGGCCGGATCTAAAGACAGTTCATCAATTTCCCGTTTGAGGGAATGGAAATTAACCGGGGCGGTTTTCATCGTTTGGCCCCGTTTAAGCGGCGGTAAACCTGGGCCCGGTCAATGGTGGCCACCAAAACATAGTCGGCGGCCAAGCGGGCATCGAGTTCCGGGAACGGCCGGGTTTCATAGATCATGACGGCGACGAGCCTGGGTTGGAGTTGGTCCCAGGCCTGCATGGTTTCATTAAAGCCGTCAAAGTCAATCACGTGGTAGGCGACGGTATAGCGGCCGACCGGCAAACGGTTGGCCAGAGCGTAAACATAGGGCTCATCGCCCCAGATATAAATTGGCTCACCTAAAACAGTGGTTTGGCGGATGTAGCCGGCCAGGCGGTAAGTTTGGTTGGCCCGCTCGTCAAACCAGGCGCGGTAGTCTTCGAGCGGTTTGTCCCCCGCCAAGTACTTAATAAAATTCTGATAATAGCCTAAAACCGGATACTGCCAGAAATGAATCTGTTGGTAGGCGATCCCGGCAATCATGACCACGCCGGCGATTAAAACTTTTTGCTGTTTTTTTTGGTTAAAAAAGAACAGAGTAATCAAAATGGCCAGCGGCATGGCCGGCTGAATCAAATAATGCGGGTACGGCCGGGCAGAGAGTAAAGCCCCGAACATGGCCCAGACAAACCAGATTAGCGGGAGAGATCTAAAGACAACCAGGCTGGCGAGTATGGCCACCCCCAAACGGATAAGCAAATCGCTTTGGCCGCCCCCCCAGCTGTGCAAGTAACCGATATTTTGCATCAGGGCGGAACGGACATAGGGAGTAAACGCGCCCTGATAAGTGTAATAAGCGATCGATAAAATTATCGGCAGGCTAAAACCGAAAACACAGCTAAATAAATTTTTAATTTTTGCCCTTTTCCAAAATAACAGCCAGATTAATAGGGCTAAAAAATCAAAGGCCGCCGGGGCCTTGAACAAAAACCCGGCACTAAAGAGCAGGCCGATTAACCCCCAGGGGGGCCGGGCTTTAAGGGCTAATAAAATCCCCGTAGTTACCGGCAAAACAATAAAAATCTCGGCATTGGCGATGTTGCCTTCAAATAGTGTGGTTAAAACGATCATGATAATCGTCGCCAGGCTCCAGGCTGCCGGAGTTTTGGGCAAAAGCTTTTGCATCAGGCGGTAAAAAACCGCCACTGTCGTTCCAAACCAAACCATTAAGAGCAAGCGAAACCAAAAGACTGTGCCGGCAATGGCGGCCAGCAGATACAGCAGGGGCGGTTTGTTGTCATGAATGTCCCGGTACCAGACTAAACCTTGTTTTAATGCCTGTCCCAAAGTTAAATAAATCCCCTCGTCGCCGTACCAATAAGGTTCAAACAGCGAGGGCAGGCGGAGAACGACGCTCAAAATTATCAGGAAAATTAAGGTTTCATGGCGGATAATCCGGGTTAACATTAAGTTTATTTTACACTTTTTCCGTGACCCGGTATTCCAGGTAACGGCCGAGCATTAAGCGGGTGTGGGCGTCGAGACCGGGCAGGGCGGTAAAGAAAAGGCCGGTCAGCGGCAGGAGGACGAATTCCAGCGGACTGAAGAGTTTTTTCCACCGGCTGGTGCCGGCCGGCGCTTTGGGTTTTTGCTGCCAGTCGACAAAAATGATGGCGGCCATGGCAATTAAGGACAAGGTTAAAATTCCGGAAGAAACCTGGGGCAGAGTTTTACCGATGACCGTCCGGTTAAAATTCTGATTTAATAGCGGCGGGATATTGGCCCCTAAAGTAATTGCAAACCAGGTCACCGGCCAAAGGATGTGGTCGCGGACGACTGCCAGGGAGCGGATTGATTTTTCCCAAAAAGGCATGTTTTTGACCTTAAGCCATTGGAAAATAATGTAAGAATCGTCGGAAACTCCCCAAGCCCAGCGTTTGATTTGTTCGTATTGATTGATCATGGTTTTCCACCAAGTAGTGGATTCGGCCGCATCGCAAAATGACGGCAGAAAAATCGGCTCGACCTCAACCTTGCCCCGGGTGTGATAATAGGCTTTAAAAAACAGCCGGTAGTCTTCGGGAATGACGTCGGTGTCCCAGTAACCGATTTGATCGATTAGCTTCAAGCTGACAGAATAAGTGGAAAAATTAATCAACCGGTCGCGGCGCAAAAGCGCACTGGTTTGGACGACGCTGGAAACGCGATTGTAGGCCCGGGTGATAGCCGGCAAGCTCCAGATATTATTGTAAAACTGGATGGCCGATTGCCAAATGCGCTGGTAGCGGCGGGGATCGTCCAAAAACTTAAAGG
>PCSQ01000141.1:3859-10473 GCA_002772455.1 Candidatus Beckwithbacteria bacterium CG23_combo_of_CG06-09_8_20_14_all_47_9
AAAATACTGCGGGTGCAAAAGAGCGTCGGCGTCATTGCTGGTAATGGTGACGTAGTCGATGTCAATCCCCTGCCCGTCGATCAATTTTTGCTTGGCCAGTTTTGCCCCCCAGGCGGTGTTGCTGGACTTGCCTTTGACTTCTCCGGGAAGATCGGGATGAAAGGTGATTAAAAAATTGCCAAACCGGCCGCCGAACTTTTCTTTTAGAATTTTGGCTTTGACTTGGGCGGCTTTGCCCTCTCTCGCTTCAAAAGACAGTACAACGGTTAGCTGACTGATGGGAAAGGTTTGTTTAACCAGACCGGTTAAGGTCCGCTCAAGAATATGGAGCGGTTCCTGATAGGTGGGAATAACCACGATGTGTTTCACCTGGTTCCAGTCTAAAAACGACCGGGCTTCGCCCAGCCAGTCAAATTGCTGGCTGGCTTTGATCCGGAAATAGGACAGCAGGGAAAGGGCGGCGGTCCAGAACGAGCGGTAAAGCCAGTAAACGTCAAAGGCAATGATGTAATAGGCCACGGCGACGGGTATGACCAGCGAGCCCCAGATAGGGAAAATAATCAGCGACCAGGAAATTAACCCCGGCAGAATTTCCAGCCGGCGGATTAATTTTTGATCTTTAGCACTTAAAGAGTTTTTGGGCATTGGCGGCGGTTTGGGCGATGACCTCGGTTTCCGGCAAATTTTTAAGCTGGCTGATTTGGCGAGCCACTATTTTAACACTTTTGGGGGTGTTGCGGGCGCCATCGCGACCGGGGCCTAAATACGGGGCGTCGGTTTCCAGTAAAATCCGATCAAGCGGCGCGTCACTGGCGAGCGTTTGTACCTCACTAGAATAAACAATATTGGCATCGACGCCGATAAAAAAACCCAGGGACAGAATTTTCTGCAGCAGTTTTTTACTGCCGGAAATACAGTGAAACACGCCGGGCGGGTATTGGCCGTCGTCTTTACAAAAATGATTTAGAACATCAAGTGTCTCCTCGCCCGCCTCGCGGTTATGGATAATCAGGGGTAATTTTAATTCTTTGGCTAACTGAATTTGTAATCCAAATATTTTTTTTTGTTGAGTTTTAAGTTCCGGCGTTATGGCCGGGTTGGGATATTTTGTGTTTTTATAAACATGATAGTCTAAACCGCATTCCCCAATCGCCACCACTTTTTTATTCTGGGCCAGCAGTTTTAATTTTTTGAGATCAAATTCTCCCGGGGCATGGTGGGGGTGAACGCCGACGCCGGCAAAAAGAGCCGGGTGTTTTTGAGCGATCTCGACGGCTTTGGCGCTGGTTTCCAGATCGGCGCCGACCACAATCATTTTTTCGACCCCGGCCTTAACGCAATGATCAGCCACTTCTTTCCAGTCCTCGGTAAACGCGCCAAAATTTAGGTGGCAGTGGGTATCGATGTACATATTAGTATTATAATCTGGTTATGAAAGAGATTGTGCCGTCAGATTCCCGCTATATTCCGCTTACCCAACAAAAATGGTGCTGTGTGCCGACTTGCCTTCAAATGGTAATGCTTAAGCATAAAATTCCTTTATTGCCGGCAGAGTTAATCGGTAATTATCTCGGTTTGATTGTGCCTAAAAGTGCCAAGAAATATTTTTTTAACGTCCGTACCGGTTCCCGACCGACCTCTGGTTTTGGGACTCAAGCCAACAAGGTTCGGTTTGCTCCCAATAAGGCTTTAAGGCGATTGGGAATTCCTTTAAAAATAACCTGGTCGCTGATTAATAAATTCAAAGACCTGGATCAATTTAGAGATTATTTAGCTAGGGCGGAAACCGGCGATAAAGATATTTTAGTTTGTTTCGATTGGCCGAGCCTGTTTAATAAAAAAGAGAAGGAACATTGGGGGCATGTTTGTGTCTTGGACAAAGTTTATCTCAAAGAAGATAAAGTGAGAATTATTGATCCGGATTGGGAAGGGCCCAAATGGCGCATGGTAAAAATTAAGGATTTATTCCGGGCAATGGTGATTCATGGCCCTAAAAACAGCGGCGGCTTTTGGGAATTGTCACGAAGATAATTTAAATTAACTTTTCGTAGACAACAAAGTCTTTTTTAAAGTGATGTTTAGATAAAATCGCTATCGGCTTATAGCCTAAAACTTGATAAAATTTTTCTGCCAGCCAGCCTTTACCGGTAATTAGATGGAATTTATGGGCGCCGAGCTTTTTGGCTTTTGTTTCCAATTTTTGAGTTAGGGCCTTTCCAATTCCCTGTCCGGTTTTATCGTGAGCAACGATTAAATAGTCGATGTATAACACTCCAGCTTCGAGCTTGCCTTTGATCGAACCGACGATTTTATTGTTATCGGTAGCTTTATAGACAAATTCTTTAACATTGTAGTTGACCTGTTTGCCATAATGTTCTTTATCGGCAAACGGCCATTCCGCTTGGCCGAATTTTTTTAATTGTTTATCGGAGGATTTTGAGACTTTAATCATGTTATATCCGGGGAAATAAGGATTTAATTGGTTTGATTTTCGTGCCCGGTTTTAGACTGGCCCAATTATCTTTATAAATCGGATCTTTGGCGAGTAAGTCTTTGAGGTTTAAAGCCGTGGTGATTTTTTGGGCGGCTTCAGGCAAAAAGGCGGCGATCAACCAGGCTAAATCTTTAAGGCAATCAAGAAGGACAAAAATAATTTCGTCAATTTGTTTTTGTTTTCCCTGTTTAGCTAAAACCCAGGGCTTGGTTTCATCGATGTATTTATCTAGGGCGTGGATAAAATTCCAGATTGATTCCAGAACCAAATGGAATTCAAAGGTCGGCATTTTTTGTTCGAGCATTTTCCAGACGGCGATTTCCAGCTTTCTTAGTGGGTGATTTTTCAACTCGATTTTTGGCGGTACCACCCCGCCGGTGAATTTTTGACACATGGTAATAATCCGGGAGGTTAGGTTACCCAAGCCATTGGCTAGATCCGAATTGTAAGCTTCTTCAAATAATTGAATCGTAAAATCACTGTCATTAAAGGGGTGGATTTTGGCTAATAAATAGTAGCGGAGGGCGTCGGCGCCGTATTTTTGGGACAGAAAAATCGGGTCAATGACGTTGCCCAGGCTTTTGCTCATCTTTTGCCCGCCGGACTGGATAAAACCGTGGATTAAAATTTGCTGGCTGTTGGGCAAGCCGGCGGACATGAGCATGGCTTGCCAGATGGCCGATTGCTGGCGCAGATTATCTTTGCCGGCCACCTGAATGCCCGGCCAAAAGCCGGCAAAATCGGCGATTTTCGGCCAACCTAAGGTGGAGATGTAAAAAACCAAGGCGTCAAACCAGACATACATGACGTGGTTCGGGTCGCCGGGAATATCGACCCCCCACGGCATTTTAGACTTTAGCCGGGAAACGGAAAAGTCCTCTAGCCCATTTTTGACAAACTCAATAATTTCGTTAAAGCGGTAGCGGGGCACGACAAAGTCCGGATTTTGGGCGTAAAAATCCAGTAACGGTTTTTGGTATTTAGAAAAGCGGAAAAAATAATTTTCCTCATTAATCAGTTCGATTTCCAGATTGGGGTGGATCGGGCAGCGGCCTTGTTCCAGTTCGGAGTCGGTTTTTTCCAGCTCGCAACCGACGCAATATTTGCTTTTGTAAGTTTTTTTATAAATATCGCCGTTATCCTGGCATCGTTGCCAAAGCGCTTGGGCGGCTTCCAAATGGCGCCTTTCGGTAGTGCGAATAAAATGAGTGTAGCTTAAATTAAGCACCTGTTTTAATTTGTTCCAGGCAGTGACTGATTGGTCGCAGTATTTTTGCGGTGATAATTTTTCCTCGAGGGCTTTGCGGTAAATTTTTAAGCCGTGTTCGTCGGTGCCGCAGCCAAAAATCACCTCTTCACCTAAAAGCCGGTGATAGCGGGCGACGGCGTCGGCCTGAATAATTTCTAGGGCAAAACCAATGTGGGGGTCGGCATTAACGTAGGGAGCGGTAGTCGTTATGTAAAACTTTTTCGCCATGAGGCTATTTTACTATATGTTATGATTATTGTATGGCGAAGTTGGGGATGAATAATAAGATTTATACAGAGTTTTTTACCAATGTGGCGGTGGCTTGGTTTGCCGCCGGGATCATTGGACCAATATTTTCACCATCCCGAGAATTGATTAGAATAATTGGTTCTTTGATTGCCGTTTTTGGCTGTTTAGTATCATTAAGATTGGCAATTGGTTATCAAGGGAGGCGCAATGGTTAATGACAGAATAATTTTTGCCTATGCCATAGGTTTAATTATGACCTGTGGAATGGCGCTGTATTTTTATTATTTCAAATTAAGGAAATGATTATATGATTACTGTTGAGGAGATTATTTACATTTTGGCGGCCGTTTTGGCAGCTTGGACGGGGTATCTTTTTTTCTTAAAACGTGACGCAAAGAAGTTTTAACTTAATATTAAACCTCAAAATGATATGATACGGGCAGAAAAGCTAGATTTGGAAGGGTCGCATAGTGGTCGAGTGCGTTCGCTTGGAAAGCGAATATAGCCGCAAGGTTATCGTGGGTTCAAATCCCACCCCTTCCGCAACGTAATAAATTGCTATGCAATTCAAACGTTGCTGAGACGTTTAAATTTATCGAGTAAATTTATTACGTCTCGCCTGGTAAGAATGCTAGAATAGCTCTATATGGATCAGATTGAAGAGGTGCGGCGCAAAACCGACATTGTTCAGTTAATTTCCGAGGCGGTGACTTTGAAAAAAACCGGCCGGAATTTCCGGGCGCTGTGTCCGTTTCACGAGGAAAAAACACCGTCATTCATGGTTTCGCCCGAGCGGCAGATGTTTAAGTGCTTCGGTTGTTTCCCGGCAGGGGAATTAATTAAAACTAAATACGGATTAAAGCCGATTGAGTTGGTAGAAAAAAATGATGAGGTTTTTACCCATAAAGGGAAATGGAAACCGGTTATTAGATTACTAGAAAGAGACTACCGGGGAGATCTAATTTCAGTCAAGACCAGAAAACTTGGGCAAATAGTCAATTTAACCGGAGACCATCAAATTTACGTAATTGCTACAAAAAACTGTAAGTATAAAAGCAGGAAAACCCGTTTGTGTCAGTCAAGATGTGACCGATTTTGCCCGGATAAATTCTTTCAAAATTATAAAATCGAGAAAAAATCCGCCCGCCAGATTAAAATTGGTGATTATTTACTTTATCCTCTGAATCAAGATGTCAAGAATGTTGATAAACTAAATCTTGAAAAATATCTTGACAAATTTCCTAAAAGAGGCAAAAAACCCAGAACAATTAATTACAGGGTTGAGATCAACGAAGATTTTTTAAGACTAATTGGATATTGGATTGCCGAAGGCAGTAGTCATCGTGCCTATTTAAGATTTAGCTTGGGTAATAATGAGAAAGAGTTTGCCGAAGAGATTAGGCAAATAATTAAACGCATTTTCAATCTTGAAACAGGGATTTTTATTAGGAAAATAACCGGGAAAAGCGGCATAGAAGTAAGTTGCTGTCATTCATTACTGGGTAACATTTTTGCAAATTTGTGCGGTCATGGAGCAGATCAAAAACATATTCCGTTTGAACTGGAAAATCTGCCCAAAGCCAAACTTAAAGTTTTACTGGAGGCGATTTTTAAAGGCGACGGGCATTTAAACCTGAAAAGATTTAAGAAAAATCGGCCCGGAGGGAAAAACATTGTAATTGTTTCATCTATACTAGGTTTTCAATTAAGAGAGTTATTATTAAAACTAGGATTTGAACCAAGTGACTCGGTTAGACCAAAATATAAGGATAAAAGAGGGGTGAATCATAAGAAATCTTTTCATCTTAATTGGCGTGAAGATTTACAAGCCAGTTACACCTCATTTTGGCAAGAGGGAGAGACAAAATATTGGCTTTTGCCGGTTAGACAAATAGAGAAAAAACAGTTTTCCGGCAAAGTTTACAACTTAACCGTTGACCAAGATCATTCGTATGTAGCTAATAATTTTGTGGTAGCTAACTGCGGCATAGGCGGCGACGTTTTTAAGTTTGTGATGGAACGGGAACGGTTGGATTTCGGTGAGGCCTTAAGGCTATTGGCCGATCGGGCGGGTATCGAACTCAAAGATTATCGGCCCGGCCCGGACCAACAGATAAAAGAAAAACTGCTGGAGATTAATCATTTGGCGGCCGAGTTTTACCACTATTTATTAACCCGGCATCCACTGGGTAAACCGGCCCTGGATTATTTGTTAAAACGGGGTATTAGCCAGACCTCAATCAAAACTTTTAAGCTGGGTTTTAGCGCCAACGAGTGGGAGAGTTTGCGCCGCTTTTTAACCAAGAAAAAAAATTACCGGGATGAGGATGTGGAGCGGGCGGGCTTGGTAATTAAAGGTCAAAACAATTTTTACGACCGGTTCCGCGGCCGGGTGATGTTTCCTTTATTTGATCACCGGAACCGGGTGGTGGGTTTCTCCGGCCGGGTGCTGGAACCAGACACTAAGGAAGCCAAGTACGTTAATTCGCCGGAGACGCTTTTATACCATAAATCCGAGATACTTTATGGTTTGGAGACCACCAAGGAAGCGATCAAAAAAGCCAATAAAGCCGTGGTAGTTGAGGGTGAATTTGACCTGATTTCTTCCTACCAGTCCGGCGC
>PCSQ01000141.1:10490-10649 GCA_002772455.1 Candidatus Beckwithbacteria bacterium CG23_combo_of_CG06-09_8_20_14_all_47_9
TCAAGGGTTCGGCCTTAACCCTGGAACAAATTGAACTGTTAAAACGTTTCTGCGATCACCTGGTTTTGTCTTTGGATATGGATAAAGCCGGTGATGCCGCCAGCCATCGGGGCATCGAGTTGGCTGAAACTAAAGGTTTAAATGTTCGGGTGATCCGGC
>PCSQ01000146.1:0-937 GCA_002772455.1 Candidatus Beckwithbacteria bacterium CG23_combo_of_CG06-09_8_20_14_all_47_9
GTCCAACCGTTGACAGTGTTTACCTGCTGATAGATAAAAAAGAAAACCAACATAACCACAACGGCCCAAATTAAACTGACGAGATTGTGCCAAATAAAATTGCTGCGGAATTCCATTTCCCGGATCAGACAATTCTTAATAAAGCTTAAGTACAGTTTAAAATACCTTTTCATAGTCAACCGCCATAGGCGCAGTAATTTTTAATGCCGCAATTAAGGATAAGGCGGTAAACAAGATAAAAAGAAATTACCCAAAATAATTGGGTTAATAAGCCAAGAACGATCTCATAACTTGAATTAATTTTTTGCAAAACAATCAGTAACGGAAAAGAAAGAAAATACTTAAACGGCAGCCAATTATTTACCATTTGCACGCTAACCGGCAAAAAACTTAAAGGCACGAGCTCGCCGCTAAAAAGACTGGAAAAAATTTCAAAACTAAAAAATAACCAGCCGGATTCGGTCAGCCAAATTGCCGTTAAGGCCAAAATCATTTTGATAAAAAACATCAGCAAAAATGATAAACCAAGACTAACAATAAAAGAGCCGAGGGTAATTAAACTTAAAGATACCTGATCCGGTTTTCCCGAAGAAAAATGATTCAGAATAAAAATCAACGGTACAAGATAAAAGGCTTTCGGGACACGCCAAGCCAGCATATTGCACATCTTAAATAAGACTAAATTAATCGGCTTGACCAAATAATTGGAAAAACTGCCGGAGCGAATTTCCTCAACTAAAGTATATTCCGGGTAAGGCACAATTAAAGCATTGATCGCCATCACCCCAAAGTAATAAATTGACATCGTCGCCACAGTGTAGCCGGCAATTGAGACTTGATCCTGAAAGGCCGCCAATCAAAACAATAAAGCGACTAAAGCCGGACCAATATCGTTAAGCATCCAGATAAAACCGGTAGCCCGATAAACTAAGGCTTC
>PCSQ01000146.1:980-2821 GCA_002772455.1 Candidatus Beckwithbacteria bacterium CG23_combo_of_CG06-09_8_20_14_all_47_9
CTAAACGCTTAAGGGTTTTACCGACGATGTAACGGATGACGCGGTGGGATTTGATGATTAAATCTTCGCCGGTTTGGGGATTACGGCCTTTTTTATCTTTAACCTTGCCTAAACGAAAAGTGCCGAAACCGGATAAAACCACTTTTTCGCCCTTACTGACCTGGCGGACGACTTCGTCCAGAAAAGCGTCGATGGCTTCGCGCGCCGCCTTTTTAGTCAGGTGGGCTTTTTTGGCAATAATTTCGGCAATATCCGCTTTAGTCATAACGACTAAATATTAGCTGATATAACAACCTAAATCAAGCGGCAATTGCTTCGGCGCGTTTTTCCCGGATGACCGTGATCTTAATCTGCCCGGGAAAGTTTTTAATTTCACCCTGGATTTTATCCCGGATATCGCTGGCCAGCTTGACACTTTGATCGTCGCTCAAATTATCCGGATTGACCATCACCCGGACTTCCCGGCCGGCCTGCATGGCAAAGGCTTCTTTAACACCATCAAAACCCTTGGCAATCGCTTCCAGCTGATCCATCCGCTTAATGTATTCACCGTGGTCTTCATAACGGGCGCCCGGGCGCGAGCCGGAAATGGCGTCGGCGATGTACACCAGCATCGATTCCTTGGAAGAAAACGACTTGTCTTCATGGTGTTCGGCAACGCAATCAATCACCGCTTGGGGAATGCGGTATTTTTTCAGGAATTCAACGCCCAATTCCACGTGAGTACCCTCTTCCTCGTCGATGACTTTACCAATGTCGTGCAGCAGGCAACCCAAACGGACAATGTTTGGGTCGGCACCGACTTCGTAGGCTAACTTCAACCCGATCCGGGTTTCTTCCAAGGTATGTTGGATCATGTTTTGGCCGTAAGAAAACCGGTACTTGAACCGACCCAAAACATCGCTGATTTCCGCCGGCAGATTAAAGACTTTAACGCTGTGGCAAAGCTGTTCCCCTTCGCGGTGAATGATCCGGTTGATATCGGCTTTAGTCTGCTGGACAATTTCTTCTATCCTGACCGGCTGGACCCGGCCGTCGGCGATCAGTTTTTCCAGGGCCACCCGGGCAATTTCCCGGCGGACCGGATCGAAACAGGACAGACGAATAACGCCCTCTTCATCCAAATCGACTTCGACGCCGGTGACTTTTTCGAAAGTGCGGATGTTGCGGCCTTCACGGCCGATGATCCTACCCTTTACGTCTTCATCTTTAACCTTGACTAAAGACACGGTGTATTCGGCGACGTATTCGGTGGCCCCATGGCGCATGGCTTCGACCAAAATATCCCTGGCTTTTTCTTCCGCCTGCGCTTTGGCTTGTTTTTCGGCATCGGAAATTAACTGGGCCACGTCCCGGCTTAAACGTTTTTGGTACGTTTTCAGAATTAATTCTTTGGCTTCATCCTGGGATAATTTGGCAATCGCCTGAAGTTTGGTTAATTGCTGCTGTTTAGTCTCTTCGACTTCTTTTAATAATTGCTGCCAATGATGCTCTTGACCGGAAACAGTTCTTTCCCGCTGGTCAATCAGCCCTAACCGGCGGTCGATGTCCGTTAAAGTTTTTTGGGCACCGCCTAAAATCCGCTGGGCTTCGGCTTCGGCTTTAAAAATCAGCTCGCGGGCCTTTGTCTCATCAACTTTAGCCACAATCACGGGGGCGACCGGCTTGACTTTAACGGGAACAACCGGAGTTTTTCCGGCCATTATATTACTGAAACGTCCTAAAAACGACATAAACTGCTCTTTTCTATCGACAATGGAACCGGGCAATTAAGCCTTAAACGAAGATATATGTAGCTTAGCTTGAATTGATAACATTTTTTATCTTCTAATCACCATTTA
>PCSQ01000073.1:0-2407 GCA_002772455.1 Candidatus Beckwithbacteria bacterium CG23_combo_of_CG06-09_8_20_14_all_47_9
AAACTGCCGACGATTTTAGCTATGTCCAGTTTCATAAAATAACCGCGGCTAAAATAATAATCGCCACTGATAAAACCACCAGCGCCCGGGCCATGATTATTAACGGCCAACTCATCAGTCCGGAAATGGTTTTATTCATTAACTGCACCTGCCGGACCACGACCAGGCTGAAAACCAGGTATAGCAGCAGCAGCAATAAAACTGCCCCTTTGCCTAACAGGGCCAGGTCCAACCGCCAACTAGTGACCAAAAACTGCAAGAATTTTTCAAACGGCGTCATCGTACCTTTCCGATAATTTTCTCATGTTCCTCTTCCAGTTTTAACTCATTTAAAATCTTGACCACCCGGTTTGGCCGGGGAACGTTTTCCATGACAAATTGCCTCTGTTCGGCCGCGGTTTGGCAGGCAACGTCGCCGAAATCAAAAATTGCTTTGCTCACCCCGCCCTGTTTGTAAGTCACATCTTCAATATTGTCAATCTTGGCTTCGGAAATCTCTTTATAAATTAAGTTGGTAAAGTTAACGTCAATAATCCGTTCATCGGTAATAATAAACACATGAAAGTACCAGCTGATAAATTGTTCATAAATAAAAGCAATAATCAGTAAATACCAGATAATAATCACCATAAATTGATAGCCGGCGTTTAAAAAATCAATTAGCGGAATCCAGTTTAAAGCCAGCGGCGCTAACAGCAGCGCCAAAGCCGTAATCAGCCACGGTAACTGGGTAAACCAGTGTTGGCGTAAAATCAAAATAATTCTCTCCCTTGCCTCCTGGGTTTCGAAACGCACCCGGCCGGGCAGCAGGCAAAAAGAACTGAAAACTTTTTCCCGCCGCCGCTCCTTAACCAATCTCTCGGCCACCGTTTCGTAACGCGCGCCCAGACCCACGTGTTGCCGGCTGACGGCACCCGCAAAATGAGGCCGTTTTTGCTTGGAGATAAAAACATCGGTCATAAATTAGCGCTTTTCCACATTATACAGCGGCCCGACGATCTGAATGTTGGCCGGCGCGCGCAGGTTAAAGTAGTTTTTAAACTCCGAGCCGGAAAAGCTTTGTGAGCCGGCGTCGCCACTGATTGAAACAGTGGTGGTTTGCCCGGAGCCAAAATCCGCCCCGACACTGACACTATTGATATTATTATAAGGAGTAATGCTGCGGTTTCGCAGTTCCTGTTTAATCCGGTCCTCGTTCCAATTTTCGCCGCCAAAAGGATGGGGTTTATCAGTTTGGTACAGATGATCGGCTGTCCCTGAATCAGCCTTAACTAAAATTAAGCTATTAACAATATCGGCCGCCTCACCGCTTTTAAGCCAGGCCGAGTTGGTATAATTACTGCGCCAACCTTGGGCGGAATAAAAACAGGGCGATTCTTTATCGTAAGCCCGCTCGTTTAACTCGCCGAAACTATTAACATTGCTGCTCGTATCCTGTATTCTTTTGGTCCACGGCCGCTGACTGCCGCCCCAAACATCATTATTGGCAAAGGTGTAACCGCCGTCAGTTGACGAATACCAAGCCTTTACCGGCTGACCGCCGGAAATCATAGTTTTGCCGGCCGTGGCTTTGACGGCCTCCTCCCAACCGCCGCCTTTATTGCCGCCTTTATAGACCTGACAACTTTGGGTGGTACAAATCGAGTTAGCCCCGTTATTAGTATAAGAGAGAGCGTAAGACCGGGCGCTAATCGCCTGCGCCTGCAAAGCCGCCTGCGGCCAATCGCCGGGCATTTCGTAAATTCCCAACAGGTAGGTTTCCAGGGGCATCCGGCCGTAACCCTGAACGTCGATGTCCGCACTCCGGGTTTCAAAACTAAAGTTAGAAAAGTAAGCCTGCAAAATCTGTTCATGATTTTGCCCGGATTTAGCCCGGCCTAAGGCGCCGTATTGATTCATCCCCACCCGGTGCGGAATGCCGTAGGTAAAGAAAGCAAACGCCGGGGAAAAGCCCGGGTCCCGACCGCGGTCATCGGTACAGTAAAGCGGCCCGGCGCCCAAAGACGACGGTAAATTCAAACCGGCCTGCCTTTGGCCTATTATCTGTTGCTGTTTTTGGGTTAACGAGGCAATCTGTTGGGAGAGTTTCGACTGATAGGCTTTGGCCCCGGCAATCTCGCCCTCAAAAAACCCGGCTTCTTTATCGACTTTAACCTGCAAATCGGCCAGGCGCACCCGGTCGGCCTCAACTTTCTTTTTATCCCTTTCCAATTGGATCAAATCAAGACTGATTTGGGCAATCGTATCTTTATCCCGATCGGTCACGGTCGAGCGGTAAAACAGGTCCCGGGCCAGATTGCCGGAACTGCCGCCGGTAAACAAGATAAAAAAACTCGATGGTGCCCGCGAAGCTTTGTAATACGACAGCACTCGTTCGGATAAAAGCGCATACTGGACGGAAAATTCC
>PCSQ01000073.1:2477-2751 GCA_002772455.1 Candidatus Beckwithbacteria bacterium CG23_combo_of_CG06-09_8_20_14_all_47_9
TCGAGTTTAATTTTTGCTGCAGCCGGGTAAGTTCGGACTCCAAGGGCTTGGTAGCAGAAATACTTTGTTCCTGGGCGCGGGAGAGTTCGTCAATCTGCTTCTGCAAATCGCTAAGCTCATCGGCCCTAACCGGTAACGCCAGAAAAATTGCCAGCAATAAAAAAATGCCTATTTTTCTCATTAATTCATTCTATCATTATCTTTCTTGTGCTAAACTTGAGGTGATGAAAAAAATGATTGCTTTAGCGGTAATAACATTATTTTTTCTTTCACC
>PCSQ01000021.1 GCA_002772455.1 Candidatus Beckwithbacteria bacterium CG23_combo_of_CG06-09_8_20_14_all_47_9
GGAAGACATCGTCGAAGAAGTCGCCCGGATCTACGGCTACCACAAACTGCCCAGTCAACTTATGGCCACGCCGATTCCCACCAATTATCCGGAGACTGATTTTTACCTGGAACAGCAAATCAAGCAGTGGCTCGCCGGTTGGGGTTTAACCGAAATCTACACCAACTCTCTGGTCAGTGAAAATATTCCCGGCCAACTGAAAATTAAAAACGCTTTATCGGCCGACTGGCAGTATTTAAGAAACTCGCTGGCGCCTTCCCACACCCAGAATTTTCCCGCTTTCGAAATTGCTAATATCTACTTGCCCAGAGCCGGTAAACTGCCGGAAGAACGGTTGCAGCTGATCATCAGCGGCTTTAAGGACTTTGCCAAACTTAAGGGGATCGTCGACGCTTTATTTGCTAAATTTCATTTGCCGGTTGAGGCCAAACTGACAACCACTAACGCGGTCATTGATTTAGAACCAATTATGAAGAAAGCTAAAATTTATCCCCAGTACCAACCGCTGTCGGTTTTTCCTCCGATTATTGAAGACTTAACTTTCACGATTCCGCTAAAAACTTTTATCGGCCCGGTGATCGGAGCGATCAAGCAAATCGATAAAATTATTACCAAAGTTGAACTCACCAAAACTTATGAACAAAACTTTACTTTTACGATTACTTACCAAAGCCAAACTAAACAGCTGTCAGCGCTGATGATCGCCCCGACCAGAAAAAAAATCGTCCAAAAATTAAAAACCAAGTTTAAGACGGACTTGGTAGGGGAGTTGGACTAGAAGAAGGGCTCGGCGACGGGGAAGGCGACGGCGACCAATCCCAATCGACGTTAACCCCGATTTTAATTTCACTTTCGCCGCTATTGCCGGCTTCGTCTTCAGCCCGGACTTTTAAGGTGTAAGTTCCACTGCCGTCAATATGGGCCGCATATTCGTACGGTTTTCCGGTTAAAGATTTTTTCTCGGTTCCGTCAACATAAAAAGTAACCTTTTTGACGGTTTTATTGGCCGTAACTTTAACCTTGAAATTAAAGTCATTGCCCTGTTTAGACTTATCCGCCGGCGATTCGATCTGGACGACGATTTCATTAGACTCGCCGCAAAACTCGGTGGGGAAGTGATAGCGTTCGTCACTTTGTTTACTGCGCCAAATATCAATCCCTTCCTGCCAGCGGTTCCGGCCGCCGCCGGCCGGATCGTCTTCTTTTAAAACAATAAACTCTTTTTCCTCAAAATCGCCCCGGGCAATCATCGGCCCGCTGGCCAGCTGATTTTGCCCGCCTGCCTGCGCAGGCAGGCGGCACAGCTTTAGTTTAGTATGAATCAAATCCGCCCCCAACGGCTCGGTGCCTTTGATCATATACTCATGGCGCGCTGGATAGCCGTCATGGCTAATTTGCCCGGAAATGGCATCCACCTCGACGCTGGCTACATCCTTGGTGACCGGCCAGCCCTTGATCGGCTGGCCTTTCAAGACTTCCAGCATAATCCGGCGCCAAATTGGCGTCGCCCCGGAAACACCGGAAGCCACGGTTTTCATCCGGCTGTTATCGTTATTGCCGACCCAAACGCCGACGATCCGGTTCGGCGTCCAGCCGATCGCCCAGTTATCCCGCTGGTCATCGGTCGTTCCGGTTTTGACCGCCACCTGCTGGTTGGGGATTTTCAACAAACTATTGGCCCCAAAAGTAATTAGCCGGGCAGAGTTGTCCGACAAAATATCGGAAATCAAAAAGGCTTCAGCTTCGGAAATAACCCGCGCTCCGGCCGCCGGCCGAAACTCTTCCAAAGTCTTACCGTTTTGATCGGCAACTTTTAAAATGCTGATTGGCTCAACTTTCAATCCGCCGTTAGCAAAAGCCGAATAAGCGGCCGCCATATCAATTAATTTAACTTCGCCGCCGCCCAAGGTGACGGACAAACCAAACCGGTTGACATGTTCCGTGGTCGGCTCCAGCGTCGTCAGGCCCATTTTGTAGGCCGTGGTCAGCATATTCTTTATCCCCACCAGCTGCAGCAATTTTACCGAGGGAATATTAAGAGAGTTACCCAGCGCCAGACGCAGCTGGACCGGGCCATGGTCTTTGCCGTCATAATTTTTCGGCTTGTATTCCGGCAGATTAACCCCCCCGGGAAACTCGGTGGCCACGTCGGCCAGCATTTTCGCCGGCGTCATCCCTTGTTCAAACGCGGTCACATAAGTAATCGGCTTAATCGCCGAGCCCGGCTGTCTTAAAGACAGATTAACGTTAACTTTGCCGTCATAATCCTCGGCAAAATAGTCTTTGGAACCGACCATCGCCAAAATTTCCCCGGTGTTCGTGTCCAGCACCAAACCGGCGCCGTTGCCGATTTTTAGATTCTCAACTTTGGAAATTTCCTCGGAAACTATGTTTTGCGCCGCCTCTTGTAACTTTAAATCAAGAGAAGTCGTCACTTTTAACCCGCCCTGTTCCACCAGTTTTTCGCCGTATTGCTCGATCAACTGTTGGCGAACGTACATGACAAAGTGCGGCGCTTTAAAACTGGCCCCTTCGGCGGCAAATTCCACCTGATCCAATTGTTCCAAGGCCTGTTTTTCTTCGTCTTTGGAAAGATAATTATCCTCGCGCATCCGCCGCAGGACCGCCTTAGTCCGGTCTTTAAAAGCCTGCGGGTTTTGGCCAAAAGGGGAGTAGCTGGTGGGCGACTGGGGCAACCCGGCCAAAATTGCCGACTCGATCAAGGTCAATTCCGACACCGGCTTGCCGAAGTAAGTTTCCGCCGCCGCTTCCACTCCCCA
>PCSQ01000103.1:0-2611 GCA_002772455.1 Candidatus Beckwithbacteria bacterium CG23_combo_of_CG06-09_8_20_14_all_47_9
ATTATTTACTATGGGGAAAACGTCCGGCCTCGACCGATATCAAAACCGATTTCTGGCACTTGTCCTGAAAGAACCGTATTTGTTACGGACTTTTTACTGGACCGGGGGAACAGTGCTGGCGGAGTTCTATCTGCATCACCGGGAATCTTACGATATTGACCTATTTTGGGGCTGCACACTTTTGTTTTTAAATTTCCCGACAAAGAGTTGAAAGTTGATTTTAACTATTACCCTTTTCCAAGAATAAATAAAGACAGAAACTGGCAGGGTTTGGCCATCGACAGCTTGGAGGATATTGCCGCTAACAAAGTCCATACAATTGCCATGAAAGCCCGGGAACGCGATTTTATCGATCTGTATTTTATTATGAAAGAAACGGATTTTAATTTGCCCCGGTTGGTGGATTTGGCCCGGGCAAAGTTTGATTGGCCGATTGATCCGGTCCAACTGGGGTAAATTTTAACCCAAGTGGTGGTCTTTAAAGAACCGCCGAAAATGTTTAAACCGTTTGACAGAAAAGAAATGGAGGATTTTTTCTTAAAATTGGCCAAAAGTTTGCAGGGAGAAATTTTTAAGAGCGGATGATAAAATACGGTATAGGGATTTTGCCGGATGGTGAAATGGCATCACAGCGGCCTTTGAAGCCGTTTTTCTTGGTTCGAATCCAAGTCCGGCAACCAGTAAGAATTGGAAGGAGGTCGGGAGGTAGCGCTTCCCGCGCCCGCCTCCACGGAAAGCGCGTCAAATCCGCCTTTTTTGAAACTTGTGGACAGCCGCCGATCCTTTAAAAGGAAGTTCGAGCCGACAGTTTTTGCCATGAATGCCAATTCATGGCCATTATTTTTTGCGCGCATTGTTTTCCAGGCGTGAAACGCCTGATCTGCCCATTCACAAAAAGGTTCGAGCCAAGTATTGCCGGCGGTGTTTATCTCCTTTAGATTTTCCTGTAAATCGGCCTTGGCTTGGATTAAACTGTTTTTCTTGTCCTGGTAGGTTTGGGAGTCAATCAATTTGTCTAAATAAGCTTCCAACAGCCGGTCGAGCTTGATTTCGATTGCTTTCAATTTTTCTGTTGTGCCGTTAATTTCCGCCGCGCTGTTGAGTTTGGCCGCTTCGCGGCCTCGCTCTGGGGGGAAAATTCACCACTCCGGCCACTAATTTATCTTTGAGTTCGTCTTTAGTGTAGGTTTTAGTAAATTGTAGGCCGGTTTCCTGGCCTCGGGATAATCTTCGACTTCGATTATCTTGCCGACCCGGATATCCAGCTTTTGCCAATCATCTTTTAATAAGCTTGGGCAAAGTACCATTGGTACTCGGCCGCTTTTTGACAATAAATACACTTGCCTTTTTCTTTTTTAGCCGCGGGCGGCAAACAGCGGGTGGTCGCTTTAGTTTCCGCTTTAATCATTGCCTCGCATTTCGGATTACCGCACCAAAAGGATTTAATAAATCCTTTATTCTCGTTCATCTACTTTTTAAACCGGCCGTAGTCATTTATTTCATAAGTGTTGTTTTTAAGACTCTCGACGGCTTGAACAAATAAATTTTTCTGGATTTTATCAAGCACAATTTTAACTTGTCCGGCCAAATTATTTAAGCCTACAACTGCTTTTTTACCGGTATCCCGTCTAACTAAAGTCACGGTTTTAGTTTTTAATTCTTGCTCGCCGACTTCCAGCCGTAACGGCACGCCTTTTAATTCCCATTTGTTAATTTTATAGCCGACTCGTTCGTCGTCGCGCTCATCAACTTTCACCCGGATTTTTTCCTGATCTAAAACATTAAATAAACCCCGGCAAAAGTCGGCCAGTTGCTCTTTGAGTTGGTCAATTTGAGATTGGAGGGTTTTTTGATCGTCCAGTATTTTTCTCATCCAGTTCGATTTCCAAGTTTTGTTTATCCCGCCAATTTAAATTTTGCAGAAAAATTCTGGGTAAGGAAATAACCCGGGAGTAGGTGCCGGATGAAGTCAGTTTGCGGACTACTTTAACGGCCATTAAGTAAATATAACACAAGTTTAGCTGAAAACTTTGTCGTAAATATCATATTTCTCTTTTTCCCAAAGCACAAATTTGATTGCTTCCAAAGAACCGGCGCCGTTTTGCTGAAGGTCGTTATAGACCGTTTCTCTGACAACTAGAGCAGCTTTATCGGTCGGATAGCCGAAAATTCCGGTAGAGATTGCGGGAATAGCAATACTTTTTAAATTATTTTCCCTGGCAACCCGGAGAATATTTTTATAACAGCTTGCCAGTAAACCGGAGGCTTCTTCACACTCGGCTAAATAACCCGGGTTTTGAGGATTGTCCGGTTCGTCAGGATAGATTGGTCTGACAGCATGAATTACGTGCCTAGCGGTCAAGTTGTAGCCTTTAGTTATTTTGACATTGCCGGTCTTGCAGCCGCCTAGAGTGGCGCATTCTTTGACCAATTGCGGTCCGGCTGCCCGGTGAATTTGGCCGTCAACCCCGCCACCGCCTAAAAGACTTTCATTAGCCGGATTGAGTTAAAATTTTTGCCCTTTTTCCCCGCCCGGCAGTAGGGCTAACTTGGCAGATAGCGGTTTGACCGGGCGGAACGGATTGACTGGCATGGAGCGAAGCGGTTAGCA
>PCSQ01000103.1:2626-3907 GCA_002772455.1 Candidatus Beckwithbacteria bacterium CG23_combo_of_CG06-09_8_20_14_all_47_9
CTGGCATGGAGCGAAGCGGTTAGCAGTTATTGCCGGATTGCCGGTTAATGGTTAGTTGGGTTGTCCGGTTATCTGTGCGAAAGTTCTGCTATAATAACAGATATGCGCAATTGGTCAGTCAATGAAGCCAGATTGAAAAAATATCCAAAGAAATTCAAGGCTTGGAAGTTAGAACAGCAGTTAACTTATGGTTTGGATAAAGGAGAAAAAATAAACCGAAAAGAGTTGATTAAACACTGGTTAATACTCAAGGACCGACTTGGTCCGCAGCGCCGGGAAACGGTTAAATTCTTGCTTTGGTCATGAAGACGATATTAAGCGATTTTCAGCGCCGGACTTTAGACTTATTTAAAAAATCGCCATTCGCTAAAAGCTTTTATTTAGCCGGCGGGACGGCTTTGGCGGAGTTTTATTTAAAACACCGTAAATCCGAAGATTTAGATTTTTTTACCCAGGAAGAATTAGATTTAAATAGATTGAAACGATTTTCAAGTTTGGTTCAAAAAACTATCAAATTGGATAAAATCGAATTCCAGCACGGATTGGGTTTATATACTTTTTTCTTTTATCCCCGCGGCGAAGTGGCTAAATACAAAATCGATTTTGGCCAATATCCTTTCGGGACGATTAAACCGTTAGTTAACCATAACGGGTTAAGAGTGGAAGATTTATTGGATATCGCCGTGGATAAAACGCATACCATTTCCGTCCGCCCAAGGTCCAGAGATTTTATTGATTTGTATTTTATATTACAGAAAGAAAAAAATTGGCATTTTGCCGACCTTGTAAAACGTGCCTTTGAGAAATTCGAATTGCGGGTTGACCCATTGCAGATGGGTGAAAATTTATTGCAAGTAGAACATTTGGTCGACATGCCGATCATGCTAAAATCAATCGACATTAAAGCGATGCGCTCGTTTTTCTTGAGCGAGGCTAAAAAATTAAAACAGGAGATATTTATATGAAAATATTTTTAGATACGGCGAATCTGGAAGATTTGAAAAAAGCGGTTGATTGGCAGATGATCGACGGGGCGACGACTAACCCGACTCTAATGGCCAGAGAAGCGGGCAAAAAGTTTGAGAAGATGGCTAAAGCGATCTGCGCTTTGGTCCCCGGCCCGGTCAGCTTGGAGGGGGTGGGCCTGACTGCCGCCGAATTGGTCAAAGAAGGCAAAAAATTAGCCGCGATAGCTAAAAACGTAGTTTTTAAAGTGCCGATGACGGTTGAGGGGTTAAAGGCGGTGCGCAGTTTAAAGAAACTGGGAATAAAAACCAATGT
>PCSQ01000100.1:0-817 GCA_002772455.1 Candidatus Beckwithbacteria bacterium CG23_combo_of_CG06-09_8_20_14_all_47_9
GGCCGGCGGCAGGGAGATTTGGAACAGATCAAGGCGGCTTTGGAACTTTACCGGACGGATCAAGGTAAATACCCCATCGGAGCGTCGCTGCCGGCCACAATTGAATCGGCCACGACTGTCTACATGAATGAGGTGCCGGATGATCCAGTGGCGGCTCAAACCTATTATTTTTCCAGCGACGGCGAGACGTATACTCTTTGTGCTGGCTTGGAGTTGGGCACTGACATAGTTAACGGTTGCGGCAGTTGCGGCGTCACTTGCAATTATAAAGTTACCAGTCCGCTGTGAGGCGGCGCTTGCCCGGCGTATGCCGGGGGTTTACTCTAATTGAACTGTTGATCAGCGTGGCCATCAGCGGAATCCTGATCGGCGCCGCCTTGGCTTCGTACCGGGGAATGTCGGCCAAACAGCAGGTAAAACAAGCCGGGATCAGTTTGGTGACCGACCTCAAAAGTTTTCAGCAAAAAGCCTCGGCCGGCCAAAAACCCAGTGATTGCGTCGGTCAATTATCGGGATATCGAGTAATAAAGATTGCCAGTGAAGACACTAATTATCGTATGCAACCAGTGTGTACTACCAGCTCGCCAGCAGAGAAAACAATCAATTTACCTGAAGGAATAACTTTCCAAACAGACACATTTGATCTTTTTTTTCCGGTTTTGGGCGGCCTGGTGACCGGCGCGCAAACGATCATTGTAGAAAAAGACTCTTACCGGTATCAAGTTACTATTGAAGCGTTTGGAGTAATCCGTGGGGAAATGTTATAACCGGCCTTTGGCGGGCCAGTCATTAGTCGAAGTGGTGATTGCCGTCGGGG
>PCSQ01000100.1:851-1530 GCA_002772455.1 Candidatus Beckwithbacteria bacterium CG23_combo_of_CG06-09_8_20_14_all_47_9
CATGTCTTTATCTTTGCGCAACAGCCGGCTGGCCAAAGACCGGGCCCGGGCGGTCGCGTCGGCCTCGCAAGGCGTCGAACTGATGCGGGCTTACCGGGATTCTAACTGGAACGAATTTTTGATTAAGGCCAACACTACTAATTACAGCTTACCGGTTGGTTGGGTGGTCGGTGTCGATTTAATTGCTATTTGCGGGGCGGCAGACGAGCGTTGTGTTCAGTTGAGCCAGGTTGGCGACCAAGTCGAGGTCAAAGTTTCCGTTGCCTGGACCGAGGGCAGCCAGACTTTTTCCACCAATCAAGTTACCCAACTCTCTTTATGGGAAAGATAATAAAAAATAATCGGGGGTTTACTCTGATTGAAATTGTCGTGGCGGCCGGGATTATGGCCTTGTTTTCCCTGACTTTGATCAGTGTCTTTTTAGCCACGGTCCGGAGCGGCAGTAAAGCCCAGCTGCTGCAGGCCGGGCACCAGGAAGGCGATTTTGCCCTGCGGCAAATGGCCCGGGTAATCCGGGGGGCCAAGGAGGTCAGTTGTGACAGTAACAGTGACTTGATCACCGTGACCGGCACCTCCGGACCGGAGATTGTTTTTAGCGTGGTCCCGGATGATAATGGGTTTCCCCGGGTGGCGTCGGACTCGAACTCGGACATTAACTTTCTAACCGGAACAATGGCCG
>PCSQ01000100.1:1597-1752 GCA_002772455.1 Candidatus Beckwithbacteria bacterium CG23_combo_of_CG06-09_8_20_14_all_47_9
AAAATTGAATGCCCAGCCGGACGGCGGCGGCCAGGTCCAGGAACAGTTTGTCCAGGAGTTTGCCACTTCGGTCTCGACACGGCAGTACTAAATATTATATACTTAAAATATGAAAAGTTCCGGACAGGCAGTCCTGCTGATTTTACTGGTAGTGG
>PCSQ01000100.1:1832-10153 GCA_002772455.1 Candidatus Beckwithbacteria bacterium CG23_combo_of_CG06-09_8_20_14_all_47_9
GCCCGGGCGTTTAGCGCCGCCGAAGCCGGGATTGAAGACGCGCTTAAAGCTATAACCGTCGGCAGCGGCAACTTAACCGTGGATGGAATTGACGTTAATTACACCGTCACCGGTCAGCAATTTCTGCAAGGCCGGTTTCCGGAAAACGGCGTGGCCCAAGTAATTTTAGACGGCAACGAAAATATCTTGACAATCGAGTGGGTCGAGGAAGGCGACCCGGTAGAAGATCCGGGGACCTGCGTCGGTAAAACCGGTGAGGCGCCGGCGTCATTGCTGATTTCGGTGATAAACAGCGATTATGAGGTGCGCCGCGTTGGGATTAACGCCTGCGTTTTAAGATACACCAATAATCTGGAAGACATTTCTGATTTCGGCGACTTTCCCTATTTAAGAAGATATAATTTGGAGATATCAGACGGCGACCAATTAGTCCGGATCCGGCCGGTGTATAATTCAACCAGCCTGCAGGTGACAGCGGACCCGGACTCTTTCGACCCCCTGCCTGACCAGGCCTATTTGATCAGTTCCTCGGCCCAGATCAAGACGACCAAGGAAGCCAAAGCGATCGAAGTTACCCGGCTGGAACCGGCGGCGCCGCCAATTTTTGACTATGTTTTATTTTCCGGAGGAAATTTAGATCATCTATAAATTAACCAAAACCTGCCTATGGGAAATTTTTTCGGATTAGATTTAGGTTCATCTCAAATTAAAGTCTGCCGGGCGGAAAAAAGCGGTCCGGGATTTAAGTTAAAAGCTTTGGCGATTGCTTCAGAGGTGCAAGCGGCAGTTAAACTGGCAGGAATTAAATCAAATTGCGAGGTCAACCTGGCCTTGCCCGAGGCCGAGATTTACACCCGGATTGTGGATATTCCTAAACTGTCGGAAACCGAGCTGAACTCGGCCATCCAATTTGAAGCTGAACAGTATATTCCGGTTAACCTGGAAGAAGTCGAATTGTTCCACCAAATTTTGCCGGCGCCGGAGACAGTCGAGGCCAAAACCATGAAAGTGCTGTTGATTGCCGTGCCCAAAGAGCGGTTAAACCGGGTGACCGCGCTTTTAGACAGCGCCGGTTTGATCCCCCACAATTTGGAAACCGAGCTGTTTTCTTTGAAGCGGGTATTGGCCGAGCCGAACCGGTATCAACTATTACTGCTTTTGTCCCACAAAACCACGGATATGATGGTGGTGTATAAAGGCGAACCGGTAATGATGCATTCACTGCCGGGCGGCGGCTTGGGGCTGACCCGGAGCCTGGTGACGGAAATGAATTTATCGGAAATGCAGGCGGAACAATACAAGCATACTTACGGTTTGCGCGCTGATCTTTTGGAGGGAAAAGTGGCGGCGGTTCTCCAGCCGCTCATGAATGAATTGGTCAGCCAAATCAATAAAACCTATGTTTATTTAAATGAGCAGGGATATAAAAAGAACCCGGAACAGATTATTTTGGCCGGCGGCGGGGCGCTCCTGCCCGGTTTAACCGGTTTTTTAGTGGAGAAGTTAAATACCGAAGTCGTCGTCGCCGATCCGTTTAAACAATTTGTTAAAGATGAACTGTTTCATCAATTAGTCACCAATGAAGCTAATCCTCAATGGGCGGTGGCGGCCGGTTTGGCCATCAAAGGGTTATAAATAATGGAAATCGAATTAGCCAAAAAGACTATCGGCCGCGTCCGGCAGGCCCAGCGGGCCAAACGGGCCCTGGATAAAGTGATTATTTGGGGAGCGATATTTTTAAGCCTTGTCATCATCATTATTGCCGCGGCTAACCTATTGGTAAACCGGGAGAATCAGGTGCTGGACTCTAAAATTCAGTCGCTGAAAAAACAGATAGAGGCTAAATCAAAAATCGAAAACCAGCAGGTTTATTTAAACAGCAAATTGACGGCTTTCGGCGGTTTAATCAAGACCCATGAATTGCATCAGGCCATCGCCGAGACAATTTTTTCCCTTATTCCCGATGGTACCAGTCTGAAAGGTTTTGAGGTGACCGAGACGGGCGTCATCAGCCTGGCCGGCAGTGTGCCCAGCTGGGGCCTTTTTTCCCGGCTGCTGACCAATTTGGAACAACCGAGCCGGCCGTTAACCGTTGCCCAATCGAAAATTATGCAGATTAATTTTACTGCTGACGGCCAAGTCGATTTTGATCTGGAGCTGACCTTAAAAATATGACGAAAAAACAAAAAATTACCGGTCAAATTCTGGTTTTAGCGGTGACTTTACTTTTATTTGTCCGGCCGCTGGCGGTTAAACTAAACGCTAATTTAAAAGCGAGAGAACAGTTGGTGAAGCAGGCGGCGGAATTATCGGAGAAGCTGGAGATCTTAAACGGGATTGAGACGGGCCTGGTAGACGAACGGGTTAAAAAAATGGAAGCGGTATTTCCGTCGATAAAACCGATCGTTCCCTTGCTGGCCAGCCTGTCCCAGTTAGCCGCGGAACACAGCTTGACTTTCGGCGGCTTGAGCCTGTCACCCGGGAGCTTGAGCCAGGAAAAGGGCCAGTCGGACCTGAAAGACTTAAGTTTTAATTTTGAGGTGGGCGGCGATTTTCTCCGGATCAGTCAATTCATGAAGTCCCTGGAGAATACGGCCCCGTTAATGAAGATTGAGTCGGTGTCCTTAAACATTAAAACCAATCCCCTGTTTGATCCCGGAGCGACCCAGGTAACGGCCCAAGTTGAGGTTTCGGCCTATTACCAAGCGCCGCCGAAAACTCTGGGCAGTATTGATAAACCGGTTCGGCTGTTAACGAAAAATGAAGAGGGGCTGTTAAACCAGCTGATTGGTTTCAGGACGTTTCCGGCGATTCTGCCGACGGGGGCAGTGGGGAAAGAGGATCTGTTTGAGGTTCAGCCAAGACTACCTTGACCCGTTGACTGGTTTTAATCGCTTTGACTTTGACCAGTTCCCTAATGGCCGAGATAATTTTTCCGCCTTTGCCGATGATTTTGCCCATATCTTCCGGCGCGACGCTGACAGTTAAAATAACGGTCCCGGTCGGATCGGTGCCGGCCTCTATTTTGACCGCTTCCGGCCGGTCAACAATCCGGCTGATTAAAAATTGCAGCAGTTTATCCATTGATTTTGAGCAAAAGTTTGAGCGTTGGCGTCGGCTGGGCGCCTTTAGCTAACCATTCGGCTAAAAGTTTTTGGTTGACTTTTATCGTTGCCGGCTGGGTTTGCGGCGAGTAAAACCCCAACTGGGCGACAAACTTGCCGTCGCGCTTGCTGCGCCTTTCGGCTACGACAATCCGGTAATGGCTTTCCCCGCTCTTACCGATCCGTTGAAGTTTTATTCTAAGCATGGGGAGATTATAGCAGATTTGGCGGCGGCTTGTTCGGCGGCTTGTTTGGAGAGTCCCGTACCGGCGGCCATGAGCCTTCCCTTTAAATATACCCCGACATTGAAAGTTTTTTTATGGTCCGGGCCGGTAGTTTTTAGCAGTTTATATCGCGGAGCGGCGTGATAAGTTTTTTGCCATTTTTCCTGAAGCGTGCTTTTATAATCCACCAGTTCTACTTTTAAGTTTAATAAGTGTTGGCTGATAAATTCAGCGGCTTCATTCAAACCTTTTTCCAGATAAATGGCGCCGATGACCGCTTCGAAACAATCGGCTAAGATCGAAACATTTTCCCGGCCGCCGCCTCTGGCCTCACCTTTGGCCAGAATTAACTGCTCGTTTAATTTTAAATTTTTGGCGGCCAGGGCCAGGGTTCTGGTTTGGACAATTTGCGAGCGCTTCAGACTCAAGCCGCCCTCATTTTTTTCCGGAAACCGGCGGTAAAGCCAGTCGGAAACGACTAATTCCAGGACCGCATCGCCTAAAAACTCGAGGCGTTCATTAGAAACCAAGGCCTTATTTTCATTCAGGGCCGAACGGTGGGTCAGGGCGATTTTACTTAAAGGCTGGGCCATTTTTGATGATGCTTCCTAAAACGCCGTTAATAAATTTAGGGGTTTTAGCAGTGCCGTAGGTTTTGCCGATCTCGATGGCTTCGTCGATTACCACTTTGGGCGGAGTTGCCGGATTACTTTTTAGTTCGCTGATTGCCAGTCTTAAAATAGCCAAATCGACTTTATTTAATTTGCCAACCGGCCATTCCGGCGCGTTTTGGGTAATTAAAGCATCGACTTGACGATCAAATTTTTTGGCTTTAAAACTGAAACTATACAGCTGTTTAAACCGTTGGACTCGCCGGCGGTGCCTGGGGTCTAAAACCGTTTTCATTAATATTGCCGGCAATTGCCGCAAAGCCGGTGGCCGGCCTTAACCCGGCCGCAGTGGGGGCACTTAAGTAAATGCGGCAGTGTCAGTTTAATGCCGGCGCGGCGTTTGCCCCGGCGGCGGCTGGAAATTTTGCGTTTTGGCTGTGGAGGCATGAAGCCATTATAGCGGCGGCGGCTTGACGGGTCAAGGTAATCAATTCCAGGTCATCGAGCCGGGCCAGTTTGAACCGGTTAAAACCGTGTTGATCAAAGCCAAGAATTTGGCCTTCCCCCCGCAATTTTAGGTCCAGCCCGGCCAGCTTAATCCCGGAGTGGATCGTTTCTAATTTTTCCAGCCGGGAAGAACTTTTTTGGCAAAATAACAGACAGTAGGCGGTTTGGCTCCTTCGGCCCACCCGGCCGCGCAGCTGATGCAATTGGGCCAGGCCGAAGCGCTCGGCGTTTTCGACGACCATAATTGCCGCTTGGGGAATGTCAATCCCCACTTCGATTACCGGAGTAGCCACCAAAATTTTAGTTTGGCCCTGACTGAAATTTTTAATAATTTGGGTTTTCTCGACCGCTTTTAAGCGTCCGTGGATTAAATCAATAGATAAACCGCTAAAAACTTTTTTTAGTTTGGTAAACTCCGTGGTAATGTCTTTGATATCCTGCATCGATTCTTTTGGCGAGGGTTTGATCAGCGGACAAACAATAAAGACTTGAGATTGATTACCCGTAATTTGCTGTTTAATCCAGCCGTAGCCCGCTAGCCTTTTTTCCTGGGGAACCAGCCAGGTTTTGACTATTTGCCGGCCGGGCAAATCAGCGAGGCTGGATAAATCCAAATGGGCATAAAGAGTTAGGGCCAAAGTCCGGGGAATCGGCGTGGCGGTCATGGATAATAAATGGGGCGTAATTTTAGTTTGCAGCAGCTGCGAGCGCTGTTTGACCCCAAAACGGTGTTGTTCATCAATGACGACTAAACCAAGCCGGTCAAACTTTCGGTTGAGAAGCGCATGGGTTCCGATCAGGATGTCTCCCTCTTGTTTAACAGATTTGGTGACTAAACCAATTTTTACTCCGGCCGGAGCGAGGATGGTTTTCAAAGTTTGATAGTGCTGCCGGGCCAAAATTTCCGTCGGGGCCATTATTGCGGTTTTAAGGCCGTTTAAGTAAGCGGCGTACATGGCGATGGCGGCCACCACGGTTTTACCGGAACCGACTTCGCCCTGAAGCAGGCGGTTCATCGGCCGGCCGGAAGCCAGATCAGCCAGAATTTCGTCAAGGCTTTGCGTTTGGCTGGCGGTTAGGGTAAACGGCAGACGTTTGATTAAGGTTTGAATTTTTACCTGATTAATTTTGAGCCGGTGGGCCAACTTTTTTGCCTGCCATTGACTTTTTGTTTCCAGTGCCCGCAGCTGCAATTTTAGCATTTCGTCAAAGGCCAAGCGTTTGGTAGCCGCGTCGATGGCGGCTTGGTTTTCGGGAAAGTGGATTTGCTGCAGGGCCGAATTTAAATTAATTAACCCGTATTTTTTAACAATCTCTTCCGGCAGCCAATCGTCAATTGGTTTTTTTAACTGGTTATAGATTTGCCGGCGCAGCCATTTAGAGGAAATACCTTTGGTTTCCGGATAGACCGGCACCAAGCGGCCGGTATGGATTAGGGGGCCGTTAACTTCGTATTCGTTGCCGGCCAGGCTGATCGGTATTCCCGGCCGCAAAGTTTTCACCAGAAACGACTGGTTAAAATAAGTTAATTCCCTAGTTTTATCCCCTACTTTTACCAAAATCTTCTGAAGTGTTTTTCCTGATCTTGTATAAATATTTATGGCGCTGGCGATTACTCCCCTTTCATAGTCTCTTAAATCTTCGTAGCGGGACGGATAATGATGGAGCAGTTCTTCCCTAGAGAGCATAAAACAGCGGCAGGAGTGAGCCTAAAAGCAAACTTAAGCCGGCAATGGCGACAATGACGGTGAAGAATTTTCTCTGTCTTTTCGTCAGTCTCATATAACTTTGACAAAAGTTTTTTGGCCGATTTTCACTTTATCCCCTGCCCTCATCGTTACCGTACCATCACTGGCTTTAACACCGTTGACATCCACGGCGCCTTGGGCGATCAAGCGCTTAGCTTCCGAATTACTGCCGGCAATCTGGGCCACTGTCAGCATTAAATTAGCTTGGGCCTTAATTTTTTGTTTGTATTCCGGCGCCTTTTTTTGAAACGTCTGCTCAAAATTCTTTTGGGCGGCATGGGCAGATTTTTCGCCGTGAATTTGTTTGACTACTTCCAGGGCCAGAATTTTTTTAGCGGTCATCGGTTCGGTTTCGGGCTGGTCCATATCCGTTAACAATTCAAACCCCAGCGGTAAAAGCGAGTCCGGCAGGGCCATGATCTTGCCGAAAATATCATTAGGCGAATCGGTTAAATTGACGGTGTTGCCGGTAGTTTTGCCCATTTTGGCGCCGGTCGGGTCGGTCAGCAGTTTCGTCGTCAAACAAAATTTGTCTTTATTTTTGTAGGCTTTTTCCAGGGTGCGGCCGGCGAGCAGATTAAACATCTGGTCGTTGCCGCCGATTTCTAAATCCACGGCCATATGGGCAGAATCGTAGCCCTGCATCAGCGGGTACATAAATTCGTGCAAATAAATCGGTTTATTTTGTTTTAATCTCTCCTGGTAAAAATCCCGCTCGATCATCTGCTGAACGGTAAAGTGGGTGGCCAGTTCGACGACGTCGGCAAAAGTTAATTTCGACAGCCAGTCATAGTTAAAAACGATTTTAACCGGATTGTCCCCGTCAAAATCAATGATGTTTTTGACTTGTTCTTTGTAGCCTTTGAGATTATTAAGCATTTGTTCGTGGGTCAGTTTTTGCCGGGCGGACGTTTTATCCGTCGGGTCGCCGATCATGCCGGTAAAATCCCCAATTAAAAAAATTACCTGATGGCCGAGTTTTTGAAATTGGGCCAGTTTTCGAATCCCGATTAAGTGGCCGATGTGCAATGATGGGCTGGTGGGGTCAAAACCTTCATATAAACTAATTTTTCTTGTAGCCATTAATTTTGCCAAACCCTGTTTCGTTGGCAAAATCTGTTCTACACCCCGGGTAAGAACGTAATCTGTTGTTAACATATTACTCATTGTATCTAATTTCCTGCTTTCTATCAAAAGCCGGGCAATGAACCAGAAAACAAGTAAACTTTCCCTTGTAATTATAAGGAGTATTTTTAGGAATAATTATTACTTCCTTTTGCTTAACGGTAACAGATTGATTATTAACGATGAATTCCCCCTTGCCTTGCAAGATAAAATACAGTCGATCGCTGTTAAACGACTTCATTTTTGGGTGTTTACCATTGCATTCGAACCAGGCCGCACTCATGTGGGAAAATTGTTCTTTAGTATTAAAGCTAAAGCCTTTAATGTCTCCCCGATCAAATTTATAGCCGGTAGTTTTGGTAAACTTCAACATATAATTTTTTCGATTATTTTTTTAACCTTTTCTTCCAATGGCGTTTTATTAGGAAAAGTTTCGATTAATTGTTCAAACAACATTGTAATCCTGTTTAAGTGATTTTTCACTGCCGGATTAACCCTCCATTTAGAAATGGAGGATTTGTCAACCGTGATCCTGGTGGCTGGATTAGTGCAGATGTACGGGCTTTCAAATGGTTTTTTTGGATTTGAAGTAACACCCGGCTTAGTAAAAATTGATTGAATAGGAATATTTAATTGCTGGTCAAAATGGGATTCGTCGGTTTTGTGTTGATTTTCTGCCATCGAAGCGCTCCAGCCGATTTTCAGGCCGCAATTATGCTGATTGAAAAAATGGGTAACATCTCTTTTTTCCAATTCTTCGTAGGATTGGGGTAGAGCATCAGGAAAAATTTGCGAGGCCCAGAAAACTTTCCAACCAGCCAGATTAAAATTGGCAATAATTTTTTTAACAATTTGCTCTAAATTATCGGCAATTTTTTTCGACTTTTCCTGATTAAAATTATTCGCCAGCCAAGCGTGCTGATCAGCTATTAATAAAAATACTTGGCTTTTTGGAATGAGGCGTTTGATAAACTCGGCCGAGAGCAGAAAGCCAGCAATATC
>PCSQ01000122.1:0-8083 GCA_002772455.1 Candidatus Beckwithbacteria bacterium CG23_combo_of_CG06-09_8_20_14_all_47_9
CGCAATAATTCAGCTTGGGTGGCTTTATTTGTAAAAACATCGGCTAGTAAATTAGCTGCATCCATTTTCGCCGCCGCCATTACGCTTTCAAATACTGATACTCTTAATAATCGCTGATTAGCCGCCACTGCTTCGGCCACTTCCGGCCGAATCGGAAAAGTATCACCAACAACCAAACTAACATCACCTTGAACACTGTCTAAGTTTTGCAAAGTATACTCTACTAAATCAGCATGGGGTACAAATACAACCGCATTAGTCGCTCCCGCTTCAAACGCGGTTTTTAATACTTTTTTAAACAATGTTTTTCCGGAACTAATAATATCGTCACCAAACAATATCTGTGCACCCCGAATTTGCTCTTTGGCCCAATCATTAAATACTTGCACCGCCCTTTTTTCTCCGTAAACTGCCTTAATATCCAAACCGTATCCCCTGGTATACTCTGCCACCATATTCATTAACGGCACTCCGCCAACATCCCCGCTCACCGACACGCTTCTTCTAGATTGAATCATATTGTGATTAAAAGCAGCATTTATTAACTTAGGCATCGAAGTCAATGTCAGCATCGGCAAGCCATATTGGTTTGCCAAATACTCAAACCCCAACCCGTGGCCGTCGGTCTGGATTAAGCCCCGCGGGAAAGCTTTAGCCAAAAGTGCTGCTACCGGTTCCAGTAAGGCCATCTCAATTCCGGGAATCCCGTGGAGATTCCCAGATTCATCAATAATTTCCCGCTCCGATCTTTGCTGCATCACAAAATTAGTCACCAAAGCCGCTCTTTTCCCTTCCCGGTTTAACCCCAATCCCATCGCGGCTACCGCCAGCAATTTATCAAATGAATCTATATTTGGAGTAAATATGTAAGGAAACTGGCCCTCAACCTCTTTAGCTTCTTTTACTGCCCAAGCGTCTTTTCCGTCAGGGAAAATACCGCTAACGGGTGCCGGGACCCAAACCGCCTCGCCGGCAACTTTTTCCCGGCAAGCCCATAGCCGTGAAGTCGTTTCAGTAATTTCTTTCTGGACGCTAAAATTTACTAAAGAATCTGTTGCTAATCGTGCCCTGAAAGCAGCTTCTGTTGTTGATGGTATCCCCTGATCTTTTCCCATATAAAAAAACCCGCCGAAAGGGATCGGCAGGAAACTTACTTAATACTTAATAACTTTCCGATTATATGCTCTTTTTCTCTTTGATCAAGTAATCGAGTTTCTTTTCCAGACGGTAAAGTTTGTTGTTGATTGAGTCCATAATTTTTTCCTGGCGCAGGCGGTGATATTTTTCCTCGGCCCGGGAGAATCGCGAAGACAGCAGTGCCACCACAAACGAAAACAGGATTAAACCGACGGTCATCAGCACCGCCCCGATTGCCCGACCCAGCCCGGTCACCGGGACAACATCGCCGTAGCCGACGCCGGTCACCGTGGTAATCGCCCACCACAAACCGTCGTTTAAGTTATTAACTTTATGACCAAACTCCACCGGCACAATCCAGACTCCCAAAAGCAAGGCTAAAACCACCAATGCCAACAGATATTTTTTTAACTGTTTATCGATCACTTCTGCTCCATAATTGCCTTAAAATCTTCGGCTTCCAAAGTTTCTTTTTTAAGCAAGGCTTCGGTGACGGCATTGAGCCTGTCTTTATGTTTTAATAACAAGCTCTCTGCCTTGGCTAAACATTCATCCATGATTTTTTTGACTTCCAAGTCTATTCTGGAACGCATTGTTTCGGAAATTTGCTCCGGCTCATACCACGTCGCCCCCATATCCGAAAAATCCGTGCCCGGACCGAAATTGATCGGGCCCAACCCGCTCATGCCCATTTTAACCACCATTGTCCGGGCAATTTCGGTGGCCCGGGAAATGTCCGAGGCCGCGCCACCGGTCAATTCGTTAAAAATTAATTTCTCGGCCGTCCGCCCGCCCAAAAGGGAAGTTATTTGGGCTACCAGATGCGATTTGGTCTCGGTGTAGCGGTCGGCCTCTGGCGGAATCAAGGTATGGCCCAACGAACCCCCGCGGGAAACAATCGAAATCCGGTGGACCAAGTCCATTTTCGGCAAATAATAAGTGGTCACCGCGTGGCCGGCTTCATGGTAAGCGGTCATTTTCAAATCATCGGCCGACTGTTTTAATTTTTTCTCCGGCCCGAGCTTAACCTTAAGCGCCGCTTCCTCAAGGTCTTTCATCTCGATCGTTTTGCGTAATCGCCGGGCCGCGGCAATCGCCGCCTCGTTGAGCATATTTTCAATGTCCGCCCCGGAAAAACCGATCGTCCGTTTGGCAATTTTCTGCCAATCAATATTAACCTCTAATGGTTTACCCTTGCTATGGAGTTTTATAATTTCCTGCCGGTCGTCAATATCCGGCATATCCATCATTACCCTGCGGTCAAACCGGCCGGGCCTGATTAGAGCCGGGTCCAGTAAATCCCCACGGTTCGTCGCCGCAATTACTAACAATTGTTCATTGGGAGTAAACCCGTCCATCTCTACTAAAATTTGGTTTAAAGTCTGCTCCCGCTCGTCATGGCCGCCGGTTAACGCCCGGCTTCTTTGCCGGCCGATGGCATCAATTTCATCAATGAAAATGATTGCCGGAGCTTTCTTTTTGGCAGTATCGAACAAGTCCCGTACCCTCGAATTGTGAAGAAGCAGCGGCGTTTCGCCGCCGAAAAAAGCCTCTTGGTTAACACCGCAAAAATCATACATAAAACCGGCAAATTTGTGCCGCTTCACCGATTTCACCAAACAGCGTTTAAATTGATATTGAGTGGTAGCAATTTCCCTAAAAGGATTGCTGGTGGCACCGATGATCAAATTCCACGACTCGGTTTGAGGCAAGGGCTTATTTTTGATTCCCCGTCCCGCCGGCAGAATCTCATGTTTAATCCCCACTTTAATCCCGTGCATACTGGAAAACCAAGCCAGTTCCCGGATTAGTTGGTGGCTGACTGAAGTACAGCTTAACTTGCCGGTTTTGGTGACATAGCCGTCGCCATTACTGTAACCTTCTAAATAGGCTAAAAAATACTCCCTGGGCATCTCCCACAACCAATCGGGGATATGTTTGTTGTGACTGCCGTTACCGCACTGGCCGCTAAAAAACCGGCCCAAATGCGCCGAATAATAAATCACTCTAATTGTATGGGAATCGGTCGGCTCTAATACCGGCCGCTCTAACCCAAAAACCTGTTTCATCAACATGGCCACCTCGGCAATATAATCTTTTTCATCAATGGAAAAAGTCAACTCAAGACTTTTTGTTCCTCTTCCCTCGGCGGTGTAATAACCCAATAATTTACATAACTCCGGCGTTACTCTGACCCTGTCAGGCAAATTGAGTTTCACCAGTTTCTTGCTTAAAACCTGCGGCTGGTAAACTTCCCTTTGCCAGTTGCCGACCGTAGCTTGGGAAACACCAATCTGCCCGGCAATCGCGTACTGGCTCATCTGTTCCTGCTGGGCTAAAGCGAATTTATAGTTGGCGATTGTCTGCTCATCGTCCTGCCAAACGTCCAACCATATTGACTGTGCTTCAGCCGGAAATTGATGACTTTTAATTTTGTGAACGGTGGTTTTATTTTTCTCATCCCACGCTCGGGTATTCATCGGCAAATTAACCAAAACATCGCCCGGCTTTAACTGCCTTACCTCTTTGGCTCTAATCCCGCCGTGTTCCCGGACAAAAACGCTGTGGTCGCCGGTTGTTTTTAATTTTCCGCCCAGATATTCGATGGTAAAAATCTCTTTAGCCCGATGGCGGTAAACCTGTTTTACCGACCGCCAAACACTGCCGCCAAACACCGGCCTCTTGGTAGAGCGCGATCCCCAAAAACCGTTAGTTTCTTTTCTTAAACCCAGTGTCTCGACGCCGCTAACCGGTAAGGCTGCATCGGTTTGACCATCTTGATAATATTGATCAATAAATTTTCCGATCTCGACCAGCTCCGCCCGGCCGTTGCGCCGTACCACTACCGGCGTATCTCCGGTCACCGAAGCCCCCACCCCGACCAACATTTCCATAAACTCCGATCCTGCCATGGAAAAGAAGGGCACGTCGGCTTCGCCGGCAATCGCCCGGGCCAGTAAGGTTTTACCGACACCCGAAGGGCCGACTAAAATTACCCCCTTGGGGGTTCTGGCCCCCATTGCCCGGTAACGCTTGGGATGTTTTAAGAAATCGACCACTTCTTCCAATTCCTGTTTGGCTTCTTTGACCCCGGCCACGTCCTTAAAAGTAACGTTTTGCTTGCCTTTCATAAAAATCTTGGCCCGCGAACGGCCGAAGTTAAAAATCCCGTCCTGGGCGCCGCGGGCTTGGCGCATGATAAACAGGAAAATCGCCCCGGTTAAAACCACCGGCAGGAAAATTTCCATCACGTTCTGCCAGGCGCGGGAAGTGGTCGTGTCTTTGTTCTGCCACTTAACTGTAGTCGGGTCGATCCCCGACCGGTCTAAAATCTCGGTAAAACTTTCACCGGCCCCTTTTCTCGACTCAAACACACCCTCTTTGTCTTTATAGGTGATCAGGATTTTTTCTTCTTCCACCTCGATACTTTTTACCCTATCCTCTTTAATATCGGTTAACAGCTCGGAAATCCCCACCTTACCTAACGGCAGCGGCCCGGACATTAGCGAGACGAAAAACGGCAGCACCAAAAACAAAACCGCCAGCCAAATCACCATCCGCTTGGGATTAAACCCCATTCGGACCATTTTCACCTTGCCGCCGGTCTGCTTCTCAATCGCCTGTTTGATTTTGTCCAGCTCTCCTGCCGGCTTTTTCCCCTCTTGCTTCATATTTAAAGATTTTATCACACCAGGAGACCGATTGCCGCCACCAACATTCCGCCCAGAATATCCAAAATGTAATGCTGTTTGATTAAAACAGTCGAAACAATAATTAAACCAACCCAGGTATAAATAGGCAAAGTCAGCGGCGGCCACATCCGGGCCAAAAAATGGCCAATGATAAGCGCATGGAAAACGTGAGCGCTGGGAGCGGCATTGCCGTCGTATTGATCCCATCGGTACAGCCATCGCAACCATTGCCTCATTAATCCTTTACCCCTCACTTCCGGCCGCTTGGCGCCGTTGGGGAAAAAATACCAGAATAAATCCCCCAGCCCCTGGGCTAAAATCATGGCCGCAGCAAACGGCCAAAACTGATCGGAAAAAATCAAGACTAAACTACCGATAAAAAACATTAAAAAATAACTGAAATAAATCACAATCATTCCCGGAACCAGCGGCAGACGGTCATCCAGTGCTAATCTCCAATAATACTTCACCGGCCGCCTGTTCAGGGGCAAATACAGCCATTGCAACAACAGGTAAACCAAAACCAAAATTAACTTTTCCATCTTAAACCTCGCTAATAACTTCAAATCCCTTGAAACTACCGGTAATCGCCAATCCAATGATTTTTCCTTTAACTAGTTTTTTCGCGCGGATTTGGGCGGCGGTTTCGTTTAAAGTGGCCCCAGAACCAACAGCATCATCTATTAGTAAAACATTATCATGCCTGCCGGTTTCCGCCACCACAATCGTCTGCTTGGCATTTTCAATCCGGTCGGCCAGTTTAGTTAAAGTTTTTTGCGGGACAATTACCGTGGTTTTGATCTTGGTTAAAGCCATTAGCCGTAAATTTAGCTGAAGTTTTTTTTGTAGCTCTTTCATTAACTGGACTTGCCGCTTGACGGTGGGAGGAATAAAACCAACGCTGGCAATCTTATGTTTAATTATTAATTGTTTTACTGGTTTTTTTATACCGCCAACCAACTCCCCAATTAGTGACTTATCCTGACTCTGTTTGGCATAAAGCAGTAATTGCCCCAGTTTAGTTTTACCGAATCTCTCCAGGCTGTAAAAATCAAGGTAATATAATTTGTCCAGATAAACCCTGTCAAAGGTGTGTTTTAGTTTACTCATGCCGCTAATCAAGCCCTGACGGCGGTAACGTTGATATTTGGCTAGGGCCAAAACGTAATCTTTGGCGGTTTTTTCAAGCGGTTGGTTGGTTTTAACACACCAATAAGCAAAGCCATTCACTCCGGCCATTTTTTCGCCGCCGGGAGTAATGATCAAATAATTGGCGTTAATTATTTCTGTCTGTTTTGGACTTAAGCTGATACTGACCCCGGGAATAAAGGCAGTAGCCAGTTGATAAAAGACTTTGGGCGGACGGCCTTTTTTGGTAATTTGATTTTTGCCCAACAGTGCCGCCAGTTGTTTGCGGACCGCCCGATCAGTAATTCCCAAATAGTCAGCCAATTCACTCCCGCTCGCCTGCCGGTTTTTTAACAAGTATTGTTTAATCCGTTCGCTGGTTTTTATCATCATTTCAATGATATACCAAAATAGTTCCTAGTCAACTAGGAACTAGGAACTTATCGGATTTTTGCCCCGACCGGCATGCCGGCGGCAGAAATAAACAAAGGCTTCTCGGCAGTATCTGCGGCTAAAATCATTCCCCGACTTTCCTGGTCCATGATTTTTTTCGGTTCCAAATTAGTCACAAAGAAAAATAGTTTATCCTCAAAATCCGCTCCGGTGTAGCCAAATCCCCGTACGCCTAATTTAATCAGCTTCCGGCTCTCGGCCACATCCTCGGCCGCGATCACCTTTCCCACCTTGATTTCCACTTGGGCAAATTCATCAATAGTAATCATAATTTGGCTAATTTTTTATCCAAACTCAATAATTTCAGTTTGAGTTTTTTAGCCAAAGCCGCATAAGCCGCATCATACACTGTCAGGTTTAATTTTTTGGCCAAGTTCAAGATTTTTTCCTCTTGGCTCTCCTGATCAACCAACCGTAAACCCAGCCGCCGGAACAAAACGATTGCCTGACCGGCTTCCTGCCAACTGATTCTGTTTCTGATCACGGCCATTTTCAAACCGTTAATCAATTCATAAAGCAGCAGCTTGGGTGAATAAAATTGTTTTTTTGCCTCAAAGATCCGGTTAACTGCCTCGCCTCGCTCATCCGGCATTAACCACGCCAAAACTAACGATGCATCGATAACCGCATTAGTATTTTCGGCCATACTCAATTAATTCCTTATAGTCCACCCGGCCTTTTTGTCTGGTTTTCTTCTGAAATTTTAGCAATGCCTCAAACGCTTTTCCCCTTGCTTCCATTTTTCCGTCTTTAGGCTCAACATATACCCGTTTCACCGCCAGCCGGACCAATTCCCCTACGGAACTGTCTTTTTCCACCGCTTCCGCCTCAAGGAGTTGATAATCTTCTGCTTCAAATAAAATGTGCGCCCGTCTATTTAACATACGCATACACATTAACATGAATTATCTTAGTCTGTCAAGCGGAATATTTACTCCCTGAATTCGGTTTTTAATCAAATGCCGGGTAGTTTTGTAAGGAAAAGTTTGATTGGTTAAAACCGCTGCCGCCACCGCGGCTTTAGAAATTATTAGATTTTTCCGCCGGGAATAAACCCGCACTGTGTCAGAAAAATAATTAACCGTCATTGCCGGTATTAACCGGCAGCCTAATTGTTTTAATCCGGCCACCCGGTGATGACCATCCAAGATTATTTTATTTTTTTGATCTACTATCACCGGATTATTAATCCTCCCTGCCTGTAAAATGGCCGCCTTCACCTGCACCAACCGTTGCGGGCACACCTGCTCGTGCGCCCGCAACTTGGCAATCGGCAATAGTTTAACTCCCGGCTTCATTTAAGTTTTCCCGCTAAAAAATCCTCATAACCCTTAAGATCTAACAGGCCGTGGCCGGAAAGATTAAATACGATTGTTTCTGCCCGCCGTTGACGCCGGCAGCGCATCGCTTCGTCAATCGCCGCTTTGATCGCGTGGCTCGATTCCGGCGCCGGGATAATCCCTTCGCCTTGGGCAAAAATCTGCGCCGCCTTAAAACAGCTCAACTGATCGTAGGCTCTGGTCTCAATCAGCTTTCTTTGGTGCAAAAACGCCAACTGCGGGGCAATCCCGTGGTAGCGCAAACCGCCGGCATGGATAGGGCTGGGCACAAAATCGCAGCCCAAAGTTTCCATTTTTAAAAGCGGTGTCATTCCGGCCGTATCGCCTGAATCA
>PCSQ01000122.1:8111-9295 GCA_002772455.1 Candidatus Beckwithbacteria bacterium CG23_combo_of_CG06-09_8_20_14_all_47_9
GACAAGCGTCCGGCTCGACCCCCACAAACCTAACACTCTTTATTTTCCCCGCCAGCTGGTCAGCCAGTAGCGGAAAGGCAAATCCGGCAAAATTCGAGCCGCCGCCGCAGCAGCCGATCATCACTTGGGGTTTTTCGCCCAAGTCTTTCAACTGCTGCCTTACCTCCTGGCCAACTACCGTTTGGTGCAGTAGAACATGATTAAGCACACTGCCCAAAGCATAATTGCTTTGTTTGTCTCCCGCCGCTGTCTCAATTGCCTCCGATATTGCCATCCCTAAACTGCCGCTGGTGTTTGGATTTTTGGCTAAAAATCCTTTGCCGGCATTGGTCGTGGTCGACGGGCTGGCTAAAACTTTAGCCCCGAAAGTTTCCATGATTGTCCGCCGCTGCGGTTTTTGCTCAAAAGAGACTTTGACCATGTAAACCAGACACTTTAAGCCAAATAGGCTGCAGGCTATGGACAGGGCTGAACCCCACTGGCCCGCGCCGGTCTCGGTCACCAAGCGCTTGATCCCGGCTTGCTTGTTGTAATACGCCTGAACCAGGGCAGTATTAATCTTGTGACTGCCGGATAAAGTCACCGCTTCGTTTTTATAATAAATCCGTGCCGGGGTTTTTAAGAATTTCTCCAGCCCCTTTGCCCGGATTAATGTCGTCGGCCGGAACTTTTGGTAAATGTCCAACACCGCATCCGGAATGTCAATAAATTCTTCCAGGCTAACTTCCTGCTTAATTAGCTCCATGGGAAAAATTGCCGCCAAATCAGCCGGCCCGATCGGCTGCTTTGTCCCCGGATGCAATGCCGGCTCCGGCAACTGCCCCAAGTATTTCCTGAGGTAATAATTGATATTTAAAAACTGCTGGACTTGTTTCATATTTTTCCTTTCTGCACATCAGTACTTTTATTTGCTTCATCAGCAGTAATTAATGCATCTAGTTCAGACTCACTATAAAGATCGCCCGCCCCTAAACCATAACCGTCTAACATTAAGCCCATCAGATCAGGCCTAGTATTACGTTCTTCACATACCGCAAAATAACGTTTCAGCCTAATATCTCTTATTGCATCCAGCTCGATAATCTTTAATTGTCGTTTTTCAGCTGAGGTAAGTAAAAATGGAGTTGTCTTTTCAATAGGTATATAAATCACCACCCTTCTCTTTAACTTTTTTCAAATAAATC
>PCSQ01000122.1:9331-10063 GCA_002772455.1 Candidatus Beckwithbacteria bacterium CG23_combo_of_CG06-09_8_20_14_all_47_9
AAAAAGTTGTAGGCCGGCACGGCACTCCTCGCGTCCGATGACAAAATCACTGCCTGACCATTAATAAAATCTCCGTAGGTCGAATAATCGGCCAGTTCTTCGGTAGCTATCTCTGAATAATCCGTCTCAGTTATAGTTCCAATGGCCGTACTCAGCCTCAATCTTTCTTGCACTAAAGCCTCGTGTGTTTTCCTAATTTTTTTACTTGTTTTTTCCCTTTTAATACCGTCAACATTAGTGGCTTTTCTATTTAAATAGCTAAAATTGCTGGTTGCCATAATCCCCATCATCGAACCCACCGTTACAACCTCTTTAAGGCCTAAACTCTGGATTACATCTCTCATTTTCTCAATTGTTCGGTTAGTCTTAGCTAAAAATTCTTCTTGGGTCTCTCCAGAAAATTCAAAAACTTTCTGATCAAGCATTTCAACATCGGCAAGGTGAATATCTATTTGAATTCCAAAACTTCTTTTACTAAAAAATCCAAGTAGCGGGTCAAGATTGGCTAAAATCAATTCCCCTGAAGTATCAATTCCATCATTCAATTGATAACCTAACCCATGAGTAAAATCAGGACAAACCGGGCAGACCACCGGCAACGGTAACTGCTGTTCCCGGCTGGCAACCGCCAAACGGCAAAACTGGATCACTTCCTCTTTGGGAAACCGCGAGAAAAACTCAAAACCCCGGGGCGCGTTTAGCAAACTATCCAGCACTAAGTAAGCCGTATCG
>PCSQ01000122.1:10097-12279 GCA_002772455.1 Candidatus Beckwithbacteria bacterium CG23_combo_of_CG06-09_8_20_14_all_47_9
CATCTTAAAATTCTGCGGCCGGTCAAAGTTGTTAAATCCGTAACCTACCTCCCGCAAAGCATCAAAACCCGCTGATGTTTTTAAATCAGGCAACATACTGACACCAACTCTTTATAGCTGGCCTCCAGATATTTTTCGCTCAAGCCGGCAATAGTGTCTTTGCGGGTATGGCAAACCGCCAGCAAATATTTAACCGACCCGGTTAACACAAAGGTTTTATATTTTACTAGCTCTAGATTTTTGAGCGGCACCGCTTGGCGGAAATAATAATCTCCCTGGAAAAAATGCAGTTTGGCGTCGCCAACGCAATCGACCACATAAATTGCCCGGCAATTTTTCAATAACCGGCCGTATTTTTTCTCAAACATCCGGTACCCATAACCCCAATAAACCGGTTTTTCTGGTGACGTTTCTTCCGAACCGGAAAAGACGACTAAATTATCTTGAGTAAAATCCGGGTGTTTTACCAGTACTTTGAGGCAGACGGCCACCCCGGAAGCGTTATCCAGCGCCCCCGGCCCAATCGCATCAAAATGCGTCAGTAAAATTGACTTGGGGTTCGATAAATTACCGACCAAAAGATTGTTAGTCCGGTGTTTTTCCAGCGGCACTTTGATCTTGAATTCTTTAGCCAACTCCGGCGTATCGGCCACAATAAATGGCTGGTGGCTGTAACTTAAACCGTTATTTTCTAAAGTTTTGGCAATCAACTTTTCCGCCTTAATTAAGTTTTTTCCCAGCCGCGGCTCGCAAGCCACCAATTGGTTGATAAATTCCATCAAATCAAATTTTTGGTACATATTTTCCTTTCGTAAATTAAAAAACCCGCCTGTTTGGCGGGTGTGATTTACTAAATTAATTTAAATTATCTTAGTGAAATCCCCGCCAAAAATTTCTCTGCCACCAGGTTCTCAAATATATATTCTTCGTTGCGATCGAGTATGAATTTATATAGTTCATAGTCCGCCTTTTAGTCCCATTTTCTCTTTGACTTCATCAATGGTTTTTTGCGCTAAAATTCTTGCCCGCACGGCACCGGCTTTAATCACTTGAGTCACGTATTCCGGTTTGGCTTCCAACTCTTTTCTCTTTTCCCTGATCGGCTCTAAATCCTTATAGATTGCCTCGGCCAAACCAGTTTTTAATTCGCTGTAGCGAATCCCTGACCCTGTATATTTTTTCTCATAATCGGCCCTCTTTTCCTGACCTTGAAACAACTCGACAAACGTCAATAAATTGGCCACCCCGCCGCTGGTTGGTACGGTTTCTCCCTTGCCCGAATCGGTCGGCGTTTGCGCCAGTTTTTTCCTGATCGTCTCCAAATCATCAGTCAAATTAATGTAACTCCCCTCAACGCTCTTACTCATCTTCCCCTCGCCCAAAAGCGAGGGAATATATCTGGTTTTCGTTTTAAAACTCTGCGGTTCGGGAAAATCGGTCTCATATTCGGCGTTCATTTTTCTGGCAATTTCTCTGGTAACCTCCATGTGCGGTTCCTGGTCTAAACCCACCGGAACCATCGAGGCTTTATAAATTAATATATCTGCCGCCATCAGTACCGGATAATTAAGTAAGGCCATAGTAATGTTATCTGGATGCTGTTTCACTTTTTCCTTAAATGTCGGCAGGTGCTGCATCCGAGCCACGGTTATCACCGAGGAAAAATAAAACGCCAACTGGGTATGCAGATCGGCTAACTGTGACTGCAGGAAAATTGCCGATTTTTCTGGATCCAACCCGCAAGCCAAATAATCCGTTACTACACTCAACGCATCTTGATAAATTTTTTTGGGGTCAAACGGCGTCGTCATCCCGTGTAGATCCGCCACCATGTAGTAAGTTTCATAGTCTGGATCTTCCTGGAGCGCCACCATACCCTTGGCCGTACCCAAGTAATTACCTAGGTGCAGCCTACCAGTCGGCCGCATCCCCTGTAGAACTCTTTTTTTAATTTTCATATTTCTTTCATTATTTAACTAATTAATGTAACTGTTAAAATGGCTGGGATTGCAGGCTTCGAACCTGTGGCCTTCCGTTTTGGAGACGGACGCTCTACCAACTGAGCTAAATCCCAATAAAAAACCCCGCCATAAGCGGGGGTACGTCAAAAATACGAGAAGATCTCGTTAGACGCGTACTTTATCCGTTATGGCAACATACGCTGCAGTCTTTTACGGTTTCG
>PCSQ01000122.1:12295-15227 GCA_002772455.1 Candidatus Beckwithbacteria bacterium CG23_combo_of_CG06-09_8_20_14_all_47_9
TCAACGGATTTAATTAAATTTTCAATTCTTGTATTTTAGCACTAAAATGGATTTAGTCAATATGTCTACTCACTTTAAAAAAGTCACCGAAGATTTTATTTGCGAGTTTTGCTACCGGGTAGTCAAAGGCGACGGCTACACCAACCATTGCCCCCATTGCCTCATCAGCAAGCACGTCGACGAACTGATTCCCGGTGACCGCAAAAGTACTTGCGGCGGTTTAATGAAACCGATCGCCAGCCAGATCAAATCCGGCCGGTTTATTGTTTTCCACCGTTGCACCAAATGCAACAAAATGACCCGCAATAAAGCCGGCAAAAACGACAACGTCGAGCTCTTAATTGAACTGTCCACCAAACCGGTTAAAACCCCTAACCAATAATCTCTTCCACTTCTTCGGGTAACTCCGGTAAGACGTCGGTCTCGTTCCAAGTCAAACAAACCAATAAACTATCTCTAACTCTCCGCAAATAATTGATTTCTTTCATCAATTTTCCCGCGGCGGCCAGTGATTGATTTTGTCTGGCTAGTTCGTAAAATGCTTTCACTAACTGGTCCAACCGATTAGATAGAGCCTGATAAACCGCCAACACTCTGCCCTGGCGTGACCTCTGACGGTAAATTTTAAAGCGGATTAGTCTGGTCCACTCACCCGCGGTAATTTCCCGGTCTAAATCCGACTCGGATTTAACGTTTCTTTTTTCCGATTTTTCTTTAGATTCTTGTTCATCGTTCATAAAATAGTAGCAGGGGTGGGGATCGAACCCACGACCTTGGCTTTATGAATGCCACGCTCCACCGACTGAGCTACCCTGCCGCTAAGCTATTTTATCAGATTCATGACAATTTTTCTTTAAACCCTCTATGTAGCCAAGAATTCTATAGCACGAATTGGTGCTTTTTCTTAACTTCAAAAATAAAGTACCATAGTGATCATTAAAATTCTCGTAAACTTTTTTATTTTTCACTCGCTTGTAACTTGGTTTTGTAAAACTTGATAGCAGATTTGGCCATTAAATAAATTATACTTGGTAGCGGGTCCTAGGTAACGCTCCTAGGTTAAGTGAGATTATGCCTCTTTTTTTAAAGAGCTAGACTATACCATCATCCCGATATTACATCGGGGTGCTCGGCGTGTTATAGCAGTTAAAAAACTGCTATCTATCCAAACATTACATCGGGATAAGTCGTTACGGGGTCACTAAGACTTCCCACGGGGTTGATCCGATTCATCATCGAGATTTTCTCCGTTATGAGCCGAGTTCTCATCCCAAGATTACTCTTGAGCGGGCCCATACTTGAGCCTCACGAGATACTTACCTCCCACCCGCTATATCAAAGAACAGAGTTGATTTTACCAGAAATTTAACTTTTTTTCCAGCCGGGAAACTTCAGCTTGAAAGCGGCAATAATTAAATTGGCTGATTGTTCAATATTGTAATAAGTCGTGTTAATCACCAAATCGTAATAATTATCATTGCTGGGGTCTTTGCCGAAATTCTTTTTAATAAACTCTTTTCTTTCCCGGTCAAATTCCTTTACCCGCTCCCGGGCTTCGTAAATCGACCAACCTTCATATTGGGCGGTATAGCCGGCACGGACCAAAAACGGCGCCACAATCCGAACATGCAAACCGCCGTACTGGCTGGTAATAAAATTACTCCCCCGGCCCATTATGACGCAATTGCCTTTGTGGGCCACGCTCAACACCACTTGGCATAAATGCTTAATGTAGGTTTCTTCGGCCACGTAATCAGGGTTAAGCATCGAGTTAACGAGGTCTTCGACAAACCCCCGGTCTTTTTCGTCCAGTGATTCAATCAGATTTTTTCGCTGTTTGCTTTGCTTAGCCGTCAACTCTATCAGTTTCTTATCGTAAAGCTTAAAACCCAATTTTTTGGCCACCGCTCGGCCGATCGGCCCGCCGCCGCTGCCCGATTCCCGGGATAAGGTTACAAACGGCTTCAAGTTTTGGTTGGATCTTGCCGGTGCGGAGTCAGTTAACAACAACTCTTTCCGCTTAATATGCCGGGCAATTAGTTCGTCAAATAATCCCATCGGGGTAATTATACACTAGCCCGTCAAAAACCAAATACTTCCAGCCAAAGACTGAAGTTGCTTTTCTCTTTAGGCTGGCTGGCCGGGTTGAGGCCAAGCGGAACCGCCCCGGCAATTTCTGCCGGGACCACGACAATTACTTCTTCCGGCTTAGCCATTTTTAAAACGTTTCTTATCTGTTTCTCCAGCCAAAAATCCTTACCGGTAATTTCCAATTGGCGTTTTAAGCCGGTTTGTTCTTCCTGGGCCGACCGCAACTTGGCCTGGGCATCGGCCAAACGTTCGTCCGCCCGGTTTAACCGGACAATATCCTTAATCAAATTAGCCGCCATTAACAGGCTGCCCAGAATTACCAGGTAAACCAACCGCCGTCGGCCGACAATTGACATCAAACCTCCTAATTGCTATTATAAGCCACTTCTGCCTGATAAGGATTTATGAATAAAATTCTAACTGATTTTCTGGATAACCTCAAACAGCGCGGCCGCTCCAAGGCCACTCTTATTGCTTATAGTAAAGACGTCGACCAATTATTTGAGTTTTTAGCCCGGGAAAAAATTACCCAGGCCCAAGACTTAAAGCCGGAACAAGTCGAGGCTTTTAAAAAATATCTCACCGCCAAAGACTATACGGCCAAATCTATTTCCCGAAAATTAAATTCGATTAAGACTTTCTGCCGCTACCTGATCAATCAAAAAATCATTACCGAGAACCCCGCGGCCAAGGTCGAACACCCCCGCTACGACAGCCAGCCGCCGCGAATCCTGTCCAAAATGGAATACCGCAGCCTGCGTGATGCCTGCCACACCGATGTCCGGATTTACGCCATCGTCGAGATGCTGCTGCAAACCGGCATCCGTATCGGCGAATTGGC
>PCSQ01000122.1:15244-15766 GCA_002772455.1 Candidatus Beckwithbacteria bacterium CG23_combo_of_CG06-09_8_20_14_all_47_9
ACATCGATACGGATAAAATTTTAGTTCAAGCCTATGAATCCCATGCCCAGCGTCAGGTACCGTTAAACCCGGCCGCTCAACAAGCGTTAACTGTTTATCTTAAAGCCCGTCCCAAAACCAAAGCCAAAACCGTCTTTGTCACCAAAACCGGTCGGCCGTTTTTAATCCGGAATATCCGCACGGCAGTCGACCGCTACTTTAAATTAGCCGAAGTGAAAAACGCCCGGGTCAACGATCTTCGGCACACCTTTATCGCCCACCAACTGGAAGCCGGCACCCCCTTAACTATGGTCAGCCGTTTGGTCGGCCACAAACGCTTATCGACTACGGAAAAATATTTAGCTTTTGTCAAAAAATCCGAAGCTGCTCCGGCCAAACTGGAAGAACTCTAAAATTTAATGCTGTGCCTGCATTATAGTGACTGATTTTTCTACCCGTGCTTCAAACTTACATCTATTTACCTGACCTTCATATTGTTGCACTAATTCGTCTCCCCTCACATCTTCTCCTAAATGAGCCACT
>PCSQ01000036.1 GCA_002772455.1 Candidatus Beckwithbacteria bacterium CG23_combo_of_CG06-09_8_20_14_all_47_9
AACGGCCGCGGCCGACGGGCTAACTGGATTTTCACCTGGTCAAAATGGTTCTCGTAGATATGGGCATCGCCGAAAGTGTGGACAAATTCCCCGGGTTGGTAACCGGTAACTTGAGCCAGCATCAAAGTTAACAGCGAGTATGAAGCAATGTTAAACGGCACTCCCAAAAACATGTCCGCACTGCGCTGGTATAAAAGCAGGGATAATTTTTGTAGGCCCATTCGTCCCAAATATGAACATCGTTATCAACTAAGTATTTAATGTTTTCCGAGCCGGCCAAAAACCGATTTTAACTTAACCCCGGTCGAGTGGCTGATTTTCCAGGCACCGTTGTCAAGTGTATCCTGCAACAGATTTAAATATTGATATTCCGGGTGGGTTTTTTCCATCATTATGTTATAGTAGACCAATGAAACAAATAAAAGTCAACTCAAAACGCCGTTTGATTATCATCGCCGCCATCGTCATCGGTTTAGCTGGTTTGCTTTTTTATTTTAAAAACCAGTTCGTGATTGCCTGGGTCAACGGCCGGCCGATTACCCGATTCACCTACAATCAAGAATTGCAAAAACTGGCCAAAAACCAAGCCATTGACAGCCTGCTGACAAAAAAACTAATTCTGGCCGAAGCGGCCAAAAATAAAATCGCGGTCAAGCAGGAAGAAATTGATTCAGCCATCAAAGACATTGACGAGCGGACCAAAGCCCAAGGGACTAATCTGGATGAATTGCTTCTGGCCCAAGGCATTACCCGGCAAGCCCTGCAGGAAGAAATCCGGCTGCAAAAATTGCTGGAAAAACTGGTCGGCGAAATTACCCTTGACGAAGAATTAATCACCACTTACTTTAACGACAACCAAACCACCCTTTTTAAAGACAAAAAATTAGAGGAAGTTAAAGAAGAAATTAAAACCCAATTGAGCCAACAGGAATTGATTAACAAAATCCAGGAATTAATCGCCCGGTTGCAGGCCGAAGCGAAGGTAGTTAACTGGCTGTAACAGCCAAGCGCCTAAATCCGTTAGGGAAAACCGGCCGTCATTATTAAAATCCACCGGCAGCAGCGGTTTAAATTTAACCTGATTCTCCCCTTTAGCCAATTCCATCCAGGTTTGCCGCGGCAGATAATAAGGCTTGACTATCACTAAACGGTAATTATTGCCGGGGACAACATTGTAAAGTTTAACCGGCTCAAATCGGCCGAAATCAAACTGATTAATTTCCTGCAGCAGCCGGTTCTCGGCATCGTAAAGCAATAACCGGTATTGATCGTCGTCAGCCGGAACTTTATACCAGCGCCGGGCGGAAATCACCACGGTCGGCGGCGGCACAACCGTAATTTTTTTCTCAATCAGCGCACCAAACGGCTGACTGCCTAAAGCTAACTGCAGTTTTAAATCGATCAATCCGGCATTGGCCGGAGTTTTAAAATTAAAATCAATCCTGGCCGCCTGGCCCGGTTCGGTGGTATTAACGTGGCCGGCAAACCAATCCTCCCCGGACAGGTTACCGATTACCCGTAAGCTAAAATTCTCCCGCTCCCAAATCGACTGCCCGGTGTTAATCAATTCCAACCAAAAATGGTAATCCGAGGCCGCGACGACATTATCGGGCAAATTTTGATCGATTAACTCACTGTTCTGGATTTGCTCCGGCCGGCCGCTGGTTTTAGGTAAATTAGCCACCGCTCCATAATGAGGCAGGCCCAACCACGAAAATTGTTTAAACGGCAGGGCCGGATAATTTAAAACAAACGGCGTTACCGCCACCAAATTCGGCTGCTGCCAAACTTGGGTATAAGCCTCGGTATAAAGTTCCGATAAACCGGGAACAGTATTCACCCAGCCGGTTTCTGTAATAAATACCGGTAGGTGGCCGGGCAAACCAAACCGGGATAAATAATTAATTTCGGCTTGATAACTGCGGATACTGCCCAGCCCCGAACCGATGATTGGCCCGGAAAAAGCCGGATTGGGGTAGCTGTGCGAGTTCCAGCCGTCAAACAGGGTAAAAATTTCCGGTACGGCTAAAGCCATTTGCCGCCAATACTCGGTGGCCGCCATTGTCTCTTTCGAATTAGGCGCGGCCGTGTCCAAGCCGGCGGGCAGGATAAAAAAATCAGCCGAGGCGGCCTTAAGCCTGGTTTGAAATTCTTTAACTATGGCCGCGTACTCGTGCGGCTTTATTTCATTACCCCACTCTTTGGCATGATTAGGTTCGTTGAATAAAATCACATAGCGATTTTGCACCACCCAATTTAAAGAGTTTAAAAATTCGACCCAGCGGTCAACGTCTTCGCTGTTGGGATTGACCCAATGTGAGTTTTCCGGAACCGTAGCCAGGCGGACAAGCGGAATTAAATGCCGCCGGCGCATTTCGTCAAAAACCGCCTGCCATTTAGCCCGGTTCAAGTCGTTAAAACGGATCACCAAGGTAACGTAGCCCCAATCGCCGTTAGTGTTAACCAGCCCGGCCGCAGGTGCTAAATCCTCCGCTTCCAAAATATGAATTCCAAAGCGGTTATT
>PCSQ01000034.1:0-120 GCA_002772455.1 Candidatus Beckwithbacteria bacterium CG23_combo_of_CG06-09_8_20_14_all_47_9
ACCAATCAGGTGATTAAAGACCATTATGTTAAAAAATTGGCCGGGGTTTTGGGAGTAAGCGAGGAAGCGGTTTCGGCCGAGATGGATAAAAAAATTGCTCCTCCCCGTCAGGATTATGGC
>PCSQ01000034.1:170-2375 GCA_002772455.1 Candidatus Beckwithbacteria bacterium CG23_combo_of_CG06-09_8_20_14_all_47_9
AACATATTTACTGGCCCTGGTTTTAGCCCTGGGCGGGAAAATGGCCGCGGTGTTTGAGTTGATTAACCCGGCCGATTTCAGCCCGGGCCCCATCGGGCAAATTTTTATCAAGTTAAAACAATGGCTGGCCCAGCATCCGGAGTGGGAGATAAACCGTTTTGTTAAGACTTTGCCCGAAGAATTGATCTCGGCGGTGGATTCGGCCTACCTAGCCGATTTAAAACAGTTGGGTAGCGATGAAGAAGCCTTAAAAAGCGAGATTAATAAAGTGATAACTGATTTGACTAAATCGGCCGCCAAAGCCAAATTGACCCAACTGTCAGAAGCGTTAAAAGCCGCTATTAGTCAAAAAGATAAAGCTAAACAGAAGACATTGGAAAATGAGTTGGTGGAGACCAGCCGGCTTTTAGGCTATAATCACGACTGATATGACTCATTTAGCGGACATTACCAAGCTGTATCAAAAAGGCAAAAAAGAAGGGTTTTTAACCCAGGAAGAAATTTTAAAGTATTTTGGCGACGCGGAAAAACGGCTGGAGGAGCTGGACAATCTTTATGACCGGCTGGAGCGGGCCAATGTTGATGTTTTTGATACCGCTGAAGAAGAATTGAAAGAAGAGGTTAAAAGTGCCACCGATTTGGAAAAAGAATTAGAGTCGCTGTCGACACTGGAAAAGGTCGGCACCAGTGACCCGGTGCGGATGTACTTAAAAGAAATCGGCCGGATTAAACTATTAACCCGCGAACAGGAAATCGAACTGGCCCAGGGAGTGGACCGGGGCCACCGCCTTTCGAAAGAAAAACTGATTACTTCCAATTTGCGTCTGGTGGTATCGATTGCCAAAAAATACATCGGCCGGGGAATGAGCTTCCTCGATCTTATCCAGGAGGGTAATAAGGGCTTGATCCGGGCAGTCGAAAAATACGATTGGACCAAGGGGTTTAAATTCTCCACTTACGCCACTTGGTGGATTCGCCAAGCCATCACCCGGGCGATTGCCGACCAGGCCCGAACGATCCGGATCCCCGTCCACATGGTGGAAACGATCAATAAGCTGGTACGGATTTCGCGGAAGCTGATGCAGGAAATGGGCCGGGAGCCGGCGCCGGAAGAGATTGCTAAGGAGATGGAGATTGACACGGAAAAAGTGAGGGAGATTTTAAAAATTTCCCAGAAAACGACTTCTTTGGAAACGCCGATCGGTGATGACGAAGACTCTTATTTGGGCGACTTTATTCCCGACGAGACCCAGCCGTCGCCGTACGATGCCACGTCGATTAAAATGCTCAAGGAAAATGTCGAGGAGGTCTTGGATTCTTTGTCCGAACGGGAAGCCAAGGTATTGAAGATGCGTTTTGGTTTGGACAACAGCCAGCGGTCGATGACCCTGGAAGAGGTCGGCCGGGAGTTTGGGGTTACCCGGGAGCGGATTCGCCAGATTGAAGCCAAAGCTTTAAGGAAATTGAAGCACCCCAGCCAGCGGAAAAAACTCCAGGATTACTTGGACTGATGCCTGCCTGCCGGCAAGGCAGGTTTTTGAAACAGGCTTAAATAAAGGATTTCCAAAATTCCGAGCGTGTTAAAAATCAGCAAAAACACAAACCAGCCCTTTTGGGAATTTCGGGCCGAGCGCCACAGAGCATAGCCTTTCCAAAACAAAGTCCAAATGACAAGTGACGGCAGCCAGATAAACATTGACCGCAAAAATTCCGGCGACTGGAAAAAGCCCACGGGGTTAATAAATGGCGCGTTCATGATTTATCTTAACACAAAGATTAAGGAAAATGGTAAAATGTAGCCTGTTGACAACTTAATATTCCGCGGTAGCTCAATGGCAGAGCAAGCGCCTGTTAGGCATTAGCAGCGCTCGGTAGCAATACCGAGATGAAAATTGGGTGAATTCAGGGAAGCCTTAACTGGTAATCCTGAGCCAAGCCCCGACGAAAGCCGGGGAAGGTGCAGAGACTAGGTGAGTACACCATTTAGCGCCCGACTCCGACGTAACGTCGGAGAAGAGATAGTCCACGCCACAAGGAAACTTGTGGGTTTGTGTAAGCGCAAGGTTACAGGTTCGAATCCTGTCCGCGGAGCCAGATGGGACGCTGAGGCAACAAAGCGTCCTTTTTTGTTGATTTGTCGGGCAATTCTGTATGTTCGAAAGTCTGTTTTTCAAAATCCTCTAAATTTTCCACTTTAGAACAATT
>PCSQ01000034.1:2422-2564 GCA_002772455.1 Candidatus Beckwithbacteria bacterium CG23_combo_of_CG06-09_8_20_14_all_47_9
CCCAACTGAGCTTGCCTTCATTGAGCGTTAACTTGGCGAAGACCAGCCTGATCAGGGCTCGTTGTTTGACCAGTCCTGAAAATACTGAACCACTAGCTTAGGAAGATTTGGTATCCTGTTAGTAATTAAATAATTGCTGGAT
>PCSQ01000002.1 GCA_002772455.1 Candidatus Beckwithbacteria bacterium CG23_combo_of_CG06-09_8_20_14_all_47_9
AGTTATCCGGATATTTGGAATTATTTAACCGTTAAGGATATTGTCAGCCAGTGGCCGAATTTGCGCTTGCGCCGGGAGATTAAGCGCAATTGGGAAGGAGCTTTAAGGGTTTGGGGCTATGCCGATCAAATTTAACGTCAATCATATCCTTAAGCCGTTTCAGGTGAAATTGCTGCAGTTATTTTTTGCCACTGATTTTGCCCGGCCGTTTTTTCTAACCGGCGGTACGGCTCTAGCCGCTTTTTATCTGGGACACAGGGAAAGTAAGGATTTCGACTTTTTCAGTTTGGAGCAATTCGATCCGGAAGCGATGAAGCGGGCCGTGGACGAAATTGCTGCCAAGGCCGGAGCCAGTGTCAATTATAAAGTCCGCAGTCAGACCTACAACGAAGTTTATCTGACTAATAAAAAAGAAAAATGGGAGCAAAGAATCGATTTTGTACTGGAACAGCCGGTTTATTTCGGCCGCAAAGAAACGATTGAAGGCATTGTCGTGGATAATTTGAAAAACATTGGAAGTAATAAAATTTTGGCAATTTACGGCCGATTTGAACCGAAAGATTATATTGACCTGTATTTTTTGATTAAAAAGGCCGGGTTTAAATTTGACCGCTTATTTGAGATGGCCAAAAGGAAAGATTTGGGCTTGTTTGAGTTCTACTTTGCCAACTGCCTGTATCCGATTGATGAACTGGAAGTTTTACCCCGGATGAAACAAGTGGTAAGTATCAAAAAGTTGACAGAATTTTACCGGGCCTTGCGGGAGAAACTACTGGAAAAAGCTAAACCGTTGAAGTGATATTAGGCATTATCCGGCTTGGGTGGCCACGGTCCGATCGGAAGAGAGCATAAAGCTGGTGCCGGATTTTTTGACACTGGACCAATAGATCGATTTGGCCTGGTTGCGTAGATTAGTCAGCTGTAAACAAGTCCGGCTGTCGTGGACCGACCGGCGGGCAATTTCCAAAAGCGAGATTAAGCGTTTGAAGAAGTTTTTGTGGTAAACGCCGGGGGAAACGACCATTTGGAAAGCGGTTTTTTCCGCTTCGACCATGACGCCGCCGACTTCTTTAGCCAGCTGTTTAATTTTGATTTGCAGGGACTCGATTTCCAGCTTTTCCTGCTGGCGCTTGCTGGAATAGACCACCTGGACTTCGTGCTGGGTCTGTTCAAACCGCTGGCGTTCCTGTTGGCGGACCCGGTTTTCCTGCTGGTTTAAGAATGACTCAAAATCAAAGGGTTTATCGGCCATAGCCGCCTTGCCCGCCGGAGCTTTAGCGGAAGCGCTGGTGTCTTTAAACGCTTCCAGAAAGTTATCGAATTTGGGAAGAGACTTTTTCTTTTTGCTTTGATCAAAAGTATCCATTTGGGGGCGATTTTACCCTAGAGCGGTTAAAAAGTCAATGGCTTTCTTTTTGCGCAAGACCACGCCGATGTAGGCCCGCTCCGAGGGAGTGTTTAATTGCTGTTTTAACTTGGGGTCGCCGGCTTCGGCAATCATCTTGTCGATTTCCGCGTCGGTGACCGTGAATTTTTTGGCTTCGGCAATTGATTGCAAAATCAGTTCCAACTTGAGGGAATTGACGGCGGTTTGGGCATATTCGGCTTTGATTTGTTCAACGGTTTTTTGGTTGGAACCGGCGTATTGGTCGATGGTTAAACCCAGTTTCTGCAGTTCCGCCAGTAATTTGGCTAAAAGCCGGTCGCGCTCGGATTCGATTAACAGTTCCGGCAGGTCCGGCTTGACCTCGGCAATTAAGGCTTGGGCGATCAAATTAAATTTTTGGGTCTGGGTCAGTTCTTTTTTCTCTAAATTGCTTTTGACCAGGGCGCTTCTGACCGTGCCTTCGTAATTGCCTAATTTAACCTCGGGCAGTTCACAGCTTTTGGCTTTAAATTGCCAGGGCTGGTTTTCTTCGGCTTTAATAATCGTAATTTTCGGACCCAGGGCCGGTTTGAGCTGATGTTTCTTGACAGCGGCGGCGTAGGATTCGGGCAGGAGCCGGTTGATGACCTCGCCGTAGAGCCGGCCTTTATCTACTTGTTTTTCGACTAAATCTTTAGGGGCTTTGCCCTTGCGGAACCCTTTAAGATCGGTAGTTTTAACCAGTTCGTCCAGAACCTGGTCGTGGGTCTTTTTGACTTCGGTCCAAGGCAGGGAGAACTCCAGTTCGAAAGTTTTTTGGGGCAGCCAGGTCAATTTAGAATCGGTTTGAGCCATGGCAGATTATAACATATTATTCGTAACGGATGGCTTCAATGGGAGGAAGTTTTGCCGCCCGGCGGGCGGGAAAGACGCCAAAAATAATGCCGATGGCGGCGGAAACAAAAAAAGCCACTAAAACGGCGGTTAAATTAATAGCGGCGGGAAAAAATGGTTGAGTGACTAGAACAATTAAGCCGGCTAAGAGCAGGCCCAGTCCCCCGCCGAGAACGGAAAGAATAACGGCTTCGGTTAAAAATTGCCAAAGGATATCCGGTTGAGTGGCCCCGATGGCCCGACGGATGCCGACTTCTTTGGTTCGTTCAGTGACGGAGGCATACATGATATTCATGATGCCGATGCCGCCGACGATTAAAGAAATTGAACCAATGGCAATCAAGACAAGATTGATAATGGAAAAAATCTGATTAATTGAGGATAAAATTTCAGTTTGTTCGGCGACAGAAAAATCATCTTCTTTATAGCGTTTGAGCAATGTTTGAGTGATTTGTTGTTTTAGGAGTTCGACATTGTCTTTATTATTTACCCCTAGATAAATGGAAAAAAAGTCTTTATTGGGATTGATTCGGCCGAAAACGGTGGTGTAGGGCATGATGGCGGCGGTGTCCATTTCCCGATCGCCATTTTTTTCCAGGATGCCAATGACCCGAAAACGCTGATTGTTGATGGTGACTTGACGGTTAAGACCATTTTTCGGTTCCTGAAACAATTTTTCTGCTAAGGTATAGCCTAAAACAGCGATTTTACTTTTTTTAGAGATGTCAGTTTTACTAAAAACTCTCCCGGTCAGAGTTTTCAGATTCATTAAGGAAAATATTTGTTCGTTGGCGCCTTGAACATAGCCTAAATATTTTTCTTTGTCTGCCTCGATGGCAATGCTTTTAAAATAAACCGGGACGACATAGTCAGCGGTTTTGATTTTTAATAAATTTTGATAATCTTTTTCGTCAAATTTAGCCCCGCCGGAAAAACCCGGGCCGAAACTGGCGCCTTCTTTAAAAACATTGCCGGGAAATATAATTACCAGATTAGCCCCTAATTTATCAAATTGATTGGCAATATAATTTTTTAAACCCAGTCCCAGGGCAATCAATAAAACAACTGAAAGCACGCCAATCATAATTCCCAGCGAAGTTAAAATGGTTCTGATTTTATTACGTTTAAAATCCCGAAAGGCGTCGAGGATAAGTTCGTTCATAGATATTTGGCGACGGCCTGTCCATCTTTAATATAAATTCTGGTTTTGGCCCGTTGGGCAACGTCGTGCTCGTGGGTAACCATGATGACGGTGGTTTTAAAGTCGCGATTTAAACTTTCGATTAAATTTAAAATATCGGCGCCGGTTTTTGAATCCAGATTGCCGGTTGGTTCGTCAGCCAGAATGATTTTAGGATTCATAATTAAGGCCCGGGCAATGGCGACCCGCTGCTGCTGGCCGCCGGATATTTTGTTGGGAAAAAATTGCTGGCGGTCAGTCAGGTTAAATTTTTGCAGTAAGATTTTAGCCCGATCGTAAGGATTAAAGTCAAGGCGGTTAAGGTGATATTTAAGCGGGAGGAGAATGTTTTCCAGGACAGTCATTTTATTAATAAGGTTAAATGATTGAAAAATAAAGCCGATAGTTTGGTTGCGGACATGGGAGAGGGCGGCATCGGAAAGTTTGCCGGCGTCCTGACCGTTAACCAGAATTTGACCGGATGAAGGGGTTTCGAGCAAGCCGATTAAATACATTAAAGTAGATTTGCCGGAGCCGGACGAACCTAAGACGCTGACATATTCCTGGGAGTAAATTTTTAAGTTAATTTTTTCAATGGCTTTAACACGATCGTCGCCAAGATAATAATATTTGCAGACATTATTTAATTCAATAACAGGAGTTTTGGCTTTCATTTAGATCGGTTGCCAGTGACAACTATTTGGCCGGTTTCCAGGCCAGAAATAATTTCAATTTCGGTGTCGGATTCAATCCCGGTAGCCACCTCTTTTTTGATAATTTTTTTAGCCTCGACCAGTTGGACTTGGCGGTTGTTAACCGCTTCAATCGGGAGGGTTAAAACTGCCTCTTTTTGATTGGTGGTGATAATCACTTCGCCGTTCATGCCGAGGCGGAAGGGATAATCGGGATCATTGGTTAAATTAAATTTGACCAAGTAGATCGTGCTGCCGGCGGCATCGGTACTGGATTGGAAATTAATGGAATCAACTGTCAGCGGCAGAGTTTGGTTAGGAAAGGCATCGAGGGTAAGCTGAGCGGTTTGGCCCGCGCTTAATTTGCCAATATCGGTTTCGTCGATTTCGGCTTCAAAGACCAGATGGTCCGGATCGGCCACGGTATAGACGGCGGTGGTTGGGGTAATGTTGCTGCCGCTAACCGGCGGTTCGGCGCGGGTGACAATGCCGCTAATCGGGCTGACCAGAGTGGCCAGCTTCAGGGCGATATCGGCAATTTCCACATCCAGAACCGCTTTGTCCAGATCGAATTGGTTTTTTTGCAAAATCCGGCCGATGGTGTCGGTCAGGGCCTTGTCCCGGTAAGTTATTTTAAGATCTTCGTCAAAATCAGCTCTTTCTTTGGAAAAGTCCAGCAAATATTTTTGCAGATCTTTTTGCAATTCCCGTCTGTCTAAACCGGCGATTGCCTGCCATTTATTGACCCGGTCCCCTTCTTTGACGCCGACCCAGGCCAGCCAGCCCGAGGTTTGGAATTTAAGATCGACTTGAGTGGCCGACTTGATTTTTCCGGAAGCGGTGACGGTTTGACGGATATCTTCCCGGGTGACAGGGGCCAGCTCATATTTTTCTTCGATCGATTTCGGCCGCCATTTCTGATAGGCAAAATAAGTGGCCCCTAAAATCAATAATCCTATAATTATTTTTTTTATCATAAGTGTCAGGGAGAGGAATCGAACCTCCACGGATTACTCCACAGACTCCTAAGGCCTGCGCGTCTACCAGTTTCGCCACCCTGACTTAAGGCATATTTTAACAGCGGTTTGGTGGGCTTGCCACTCCAGCCGGTCATCGAGCGGCCGGAGGTTGATCTGGCGGCGGTATTTTAACTCGAGGGCGGTGGTAATTAAATAGTCGGCCAAAGGCGGGTTTTTCGGCAGCAGCGAGCCGTGCAGGTAGCAGCCGAAAACATTATTGACCCGGCAGCCTTCGGTTTGATCGGTGCCGTTATTACCATTGCCGGCCATTACCCGGCCCAAGGCTAAACCGGGCTGGTCCAGAAAAGTATTGCCGGAATGATTTTCAAAGCCGACTAACTTTCCCAATGAAGTGGTAATGACAATATTGCCGATCTTTCTGGTTTTGGAAGCCACCGTGTAAGCCGGAAAAATGCCGATGCCTTTAAGCATTGGTCCGGTAAACGGCTTGAAATAACGACCGAACAACTGATAGGAACCGCAGATGGTCAGCATGGGGACTCCCCGCCGCGCGGCTTGCTTTAAGACGGCAGACTGGCCGGGTAAATACCGGCTAACGCTGGCTTGCTGGCTATCCTGGCCGCCGCCGCCGAAAATTAAATCAAAACTACCGGCAACCAGAACCTCACCGGCACCCAGATTTTTTAATTTTAATTTTATCCCCCGCTGGGCACAGCGATAGTTTAAAGCGGCTACGTTACCCTGGTCGCCGTAAATATTTAAAAGATCCGGATAGAGATGAACCAGAGTTAGTTCCATGCTTGTTTGCCCAAACTTTGCCGCAGTTCCAATAAGGCCGTGTAAGTCGGCAAAATATATTTAATGGTCCCGGGAATTTTTCTTAAGGCCGCCAAGGCCGGGTAGATTTTAGGTTCGACAAATAAGTTTTTTGGATTACAGCCGGCATATTTGAGGCGCAAGGCCAGATCGCTGGCCCGGGTGCCGGTGACAATAATCGGTTTCCGGCGCCGGCCTAGACCGGTAAACGGCACATCCCAAATCCAGGAAACGTCGGTGCCGTCGGCCAGTTTGTCATTTAGGGCCAGCATAAATGGTTGGTTTAAGTGCCGGCGGTCAGCCAGCATCTGCCAAACGGCTTTAAAACTGGCCGGATTTTTAACCAGATTGATTTGATATTTTTGACCGTCAAGTTTAAAGACTTCTCCCCGGCCGAAAGCCGCCTTGGTCTTTTGGGCGCAGACGGCGGCCAGTTTAGGGTCCAGGTCTAAATGGCGGCAAACGGCTTCAATTGCCCAAAGACTGTCCTGGTTGAATTTTCCCCCGTACCGCGGCGGATACTTTAAGCCGGCGCCGGGTAAAGATGAACCGAAGTAAGTTAAGCGCGGATGTTTTAGAATTTTCAGACGACGGTCGGCGGCATTGACTAAAACCCGGCTGGCCGAGGGTAACGTATCCAGGCTTTTTTGCCAGAGTTTAAGCAGATGATCAACTTCGCCGTAGCGGTCGAGTTGGTCCCGGGAGATATTGGTAAACACTATAATTTTTGGTTTAAGCGCTCTAATTGCTGCCGGAGCGGCGGCTTCATCAACCTCACAAATAGCCAGTTTAGACTTAATTTTTCCCAACCAGTTACTTTGATTAATTAAAGCGGTGGCGATTCCCCGAAGCAAATTTGAGCCGCTGCGGTTATGGCAGAAATTAATTTTACTCTCTGTTAAAACTGCCCCCAGCAATCTGGAAGTGGTGGTTTTGCCATTAGTCCCGGTGACGACGACAGATGCTAATTTATTTTTTTTAACAATTTGATTAATTAAAGTCGGGGTAAGTCTTAAGCCGATCAAACCGGGCAGGGCGGTGCCGCCGAAGCCGGCGATAAATTTGCTGATAATTAGACTTATAAGCATAGGACTTGACATATTATAAGTTACATGTTATTATAGGCCTTAGATCCGTCGGTAAAGCCTCACCGCAATACTGATGGATTTTTTTTGCCTATTTCATCTGGTCAATAAACTGCTGAACCCCGCGGGCCCAGGATCCGTCTGACAGAGGGGTATAGATGCCCATAATGGCTTCCGGAGTGGTTAAGCCTTCGCCGAAATAGTTTTTGGCCAGGCCTTTAACTACGGCATCGATCGCTTCTTCGTATGAGGCAAACCCTAAAGTCCCCCGGCTGTGAATGCCCCAGCCCCAGCAATTAAATGAATCGTCGGGAATTTTTTTGCATAAATTTGATTCCTGCTGGGCGATAGCCACTAACAGCCGCGGGTCGATCCGGTAAGACCGGGCGGCATTAACCAGGTAATCGGCGTGGGGCAGAAGCGGTGAATTATATTTAGCCAAATAAGCTTTGATGATTTCCGGGACGGCGTCTTCGGTTTTAACTTGATAAGAAAGGGCCCCTAAAACTTGCGGATTGACGGCATGGGAAGAAACTGCCTCGGTGACTAGCCGGTTTGCCTGCGGCCGGAGCGATACCGTCGCCAGGCGATTGAGTTTAAAATAACTCATCAGGGAAATGGCTAATACCAGGTTGGCGGTTAACCACCAACCCAAGACCAGGCTCAACCTTTTCATTGATTTATGTTAAACTAGCTTGATCTTTCGGGCAAGTGGCGGAACTGGCAGATCTGCCTGCGCAGGCAGGCGCGCAACGCCATATAGAGTATTAAATTGCCACGGTGCTGGAATTGGCAGACAGGCACGCTTCAGGAGCGTGTGTCCTTTTCGGGCGTGTGAGTTCAACTCTCACCCGTGGCACTTTTAAAAATGAACTACATTGTATATGTACTACAAAGTGTTTTAAAGAACTGGCATTATGTGGGATTTACCAATAATCTTAAAAGAAGAATAGAACAGCATAATCGAGGTAAAGTTCTTTCGACAAAGACTTACAAACCGTTCAGGTTGATATTTACTAAGTTATTTAAAAATAGATTGTTGGCAAGAGATTATGAGAAATTTTTAAAGATTCGCTCAAATAAGGAAAAACTACTTAAGTCTTTGCTTTCTTCCTAGTTTCTAAAATTATGGCCAACTGTTGGGAACGCTGGAGGGTGCGGTGCAATAAGGGAATGACCAACGGCAAAGGCTGCTTTAGCTTTTTACCGCGGCTGGATTGAATAATTTGAATATTCTGTGCTTCCTTAAAGATTATGGGAATTAAGTTGAGGGTAATGGTTAGGGTTAATCGGAGACTTTCCGGCAACCAATTAAATACTTGGCTGATTTCTCGGGCTGAAGTGGTTTCGGTGTAGACAAAAACCAAGAGGCTTAAGTTGGCAATTCTGAAACCGGAAGCCAGGGACAGGTTTGACCACAGTTGAAAGATAATAATGATGAGTAGAGGCCAGAGTAAAAACCGAAGACGCAGCCAGGATTTCCGGCCGAGAAAGGAAATCAGCCCTGCCAAAATAACCGACTGCATGGTTGGATCCTGCAGGTTGATAATTAGTGAAGAAGCCAAAATTAAAGTCAGGAGTTTAAGATAAGGTTTCATATTGGCCGCAAACCTAATCGTTTAATCAAAGCTTTATTTTTTAAGACTTTAGCCGATGGTCCGAAAGCGGCCAACCGGCCTTTATCTAAAACTAAAGTTTTTTGGGTAAATTGATAAAGCAGGCTGGTGTCATGTTCCACGGTAATGATCGTTTTGCCCTGACGGTTTAATTTAAGGAGTAGAGAGTAAAGTTCAAGCGAACTTTGATAATCAAGCATGGCGGTCGGCTCGTCCAGTAAAATTACTTCCGGGTCCCGGGCCAGAACGCCGGCCAGGCAGACCTTTTGTTTTTCGCCGTAAGATAGAGTTTGCGGATCGCGGTTACGGAAGCGCCACAGGCCGATGGCTTTAATTGCCCGGTTAACATCGGCGGTGGCGCCGAACGCCACTTCTTCGGCCACGGTCAAATTAAACAAGGAAAAATCCGGGTTTTGGAAGACGATGCCGGTACTTTGATTAATTAAAGTCTCCCCGGTTATTTTGGCCGGGATGTGCTGCGGAATTAAACCGGCCAAACAGTACAAGAGGCTGGTTTTGCCAGAACCGTTGCTGCCGGTAATTCCCAGCCAGGTCCCCGGTTTGATTCGCCAGGAGATATTTTTAAGCGTCGGCGGTTTGCCGGGATAAGTTAATGTCAGACGGGAAACGATCATCTGGTCCAGGCAGCGTAGCGGTAGAGTTTAAACCTAAACACTAATAACCAGGCCAGGCCGACGTCGATCAACGCCTGAACGGAATTAAAGCCAACAATGATGTACCAGGGAATAATCGTTATGGCCTGATCGGTCGATAATCCGGTCCAAATGGGAATGGCCCAGTAATAGTTTAGCGGCAGCATTAAGACGGAGCGGATTAGTAATCCAATCACTAGCGGAATGATCAGCAGACGGACTTTTTGGTAGTGGAGCAGTTGGGCTTTGATCAACGGCAGATACAGCCATAAAGCCAGCCATAAAGGCGTGGTGGCGGTAAACTTCATCACCGCTCCCAGCCAGGTTGACGGGGCAAATAAAGTAATTATCAGCGAGCCGAGAAAGGAAACCGCTAAAGCCAGCCGGCCGCCGAATAAAAAGAAAGCGATCAGCCAGGGAATACTGACAAAGTCCAGCCACATCCCCCATTGCGGTGACTGGTAGCCTAAATGCAGTAATTGAACGACGGCAGAGAGGGCGGTGAGTGAAGCGGCGACGCTAATTTCCCGGTAAGTCAGCGGTTTCATAGCCCCAAGTTTAGCCGTTTCTGGTAAAATATACAAGACCAGCCGGGATGGCGAAACTGGTACACGCGTACGCTTGAGGTGCGTATGCCGAAAGGCTTGGAGGTTCAAGTCCTCTTCCCGGCACAATTCAGGATTTATATATCAATCCAATTGTGCCACTCCTAGATTCGATTAGAACCTGGCATGGCATTTCCTCCGGCCCTACG
>PCSQ01000012.1 GCA_002772455.1 Candidatus Beckwithbacteria bacterium CG23_combo_of_CG06-09_8_20_14_all_47_9
AGAATTTATCCGACCCGGATTTAGCTGCCTCCCAAGCCCGTTGTCCGGGTAACGATGCTAATTCCGACTACGTGGTTTGCGCCGACTAAGTAAAAAGTTAATTTTTTAACTTTTTGCCTATTGACAATTAATTTTTTAAGTTTTATAACTGATATATGATTGCTAAATGGTCATACCGCCTGACAACTTTTTTTCTGCTGGCGGCGCCGGTCTGCCTGCCCTTATTTTACCTGCCTTTAACCACTGATTTTTACCAATTTAATAAACTGGTGTTATTTTATATTTTGACCGGTCTGGGCCTGCTTGCCTGGCTGGTTTATTCGATTGCCACCAAAACCGTCCGCCTGACTTTGTCCACGCCGCTGCTGCCATTTTTGACGCTGGCGGCGGCCGCTGCCGCCTCAATCTGGTTTAACCCGCCCCGGACCGCCGAAAGCTGGCTGGTCGGCGGCGGCCTGTACCTGGCCGGCTTTGTCTATTTTCTGTTAACCAGCACTATCGTCCAAACCGCCCCCCAAGTCAAAACCAGCCTGCTGCTGCTTACCGCCGGGCTGTCCCTGACCGCTTTGGCCGCGGCCTTAAATATTAATTTAACCGGCTCGGCTTTAAGCCTGACCAGCCTATTGCTTTCCTGGCTGCCGGCCGCGCTCGTACTGGCCTTCAAAGCCCGCTCCGGCCCCAAGAAAATCGCTTACTTTCTTTTATCCGGGGTGATGGTCTCCAGTTTAATTCTCAATGGCTATAAGCTCCTGCCCGGCCGGGAACTCCAGCCGGTGTTGTTAAATCCGCCGGCCGCCTGGTTGATCGGCGTCGATACTTTAAAAACCAAGCTGTTTTTGGGTACCGGGCCGGGCCGGTTTTCCGAAAGTTTTACCCGGTTTAAACCCATCGGCCTCAATTTAACCGATTATTGGAACATTAACTTTGCGGTCTCGGCCAATGTCTATTTGGAACTTTTAACCACGCTGGGCTTGATTGGACTAGCGGCCTTTGTCTGGCTGATCGGCTCGGTCAACCGGCTGCGCCGCCGCCTGCCGGGCACCAGAATTACCGCCAGTCAATTGGCCCTGTTTGCCGGTTTTTTTACCCAAATCCTGCTGGCCATGGCCATCCCGTTTACGGTCGTCAACTGGGTACTTTTTGTGATCACTATTTCCCTGCTGGTCTCCGGCCAAAAATCCAAACAGACGTCCCAAGTTAAAGACGTGCTCCTGACCCTTTCCGCCGTCACCTTGGTCGAGCCCCAAACCGCTCTGGATTCGGGCCAGGCCCGGTCGATTTTACCCTGGTTCATCGCTCTGCCCTCGCTCTTGGGCTTGATCATCGTCTTTTTTAACTTAACTAAAGTTTACGGCGCCGAGTATTATTTTAAGCAAAGCCTGGACGCCGCGGCCAAAAATGACGGTAAAAACACCTACGATCTGCAGGTAAAAGTCGTCGGTTTGGCGCCGGACAACGACCGCTACCGCGTCGCTTACTCTAACACCAACTTGGCCTTAGCCAACTCTCTGGCCGCCCGGACCGACCTCTCCGATCAGGAACAGCAAACCGTGGCGACGCTGATCCAGCAGGCCATCCGCGAGGCCCGGGCCGCTACTCAAATTAACCCCAATAAAGCCGGCAACTGGGCCAACCTGGCCAATATTTACAAAAGCCTGGTTAATTTTGCCGACGGCGCCGACCAATTTGCCCAAGCCGCTTATGTCCGGGCGATCCAGCTTGACCCGGCCAACCCGGGACTGCGGTTGGACTTGGGCGGATTATTTTACGGCTTGAAAAACTACGATTCGGCCCGGGACAGATTTTTGGAAACCATCCAATTAAAACCAAATTTGGCCAACGGTTACTACAACTTGTCTTACGTTTACCAACAGCAGGAAAAATGGCTTGAGGCCTACCAGGCAATGCAGCAGGTGATCGCCATTGTCGAGCCGGATTCGGACGACGGCGCCAGGGTCAGAAACGAGTTGAGCGATCTGGAGAAAAAACTGCCGCCGGCAAAAACCGCCGACCAGCCGGAAACAACCGGCGGTGATTTGGCCGTCCCCTCGCCTGCCCCGGCCGCGCCGGACAATCTCCCCCCGATTGAATTGTAAAAGTGGTGCTTGTTGGACGAAATCCGAACCCATTTTGAGCAAAATCCAGACGCCGACTGACGCAAAATTGCTTCGCAATTTTGCTAACGGCTCGCGGGCAAAATTTTTGTG
>PCSQ01000121.1:0-800 GCA_002772455.1 Candidatus Beckwithbacteria bacterium CG23_combo_of_CG06-09_8_20_14_all_47_9
CTGCAGGTGCTCGACCTGGGGTGCGGCAACGGCCGGTTCGGCGTCTGGCTATCCGGTCAGCACCGGATTGACTACACCGGCCTGGATAACAATCAATTTCTTTTAGACCAAATACCGTTTGACCGGTTAATCAAGCAGGATATTACCCAACCTTGGCCGATTAAAGACAAATTCGATCTAATCGTTTTAATGGCTGTTTTACACCATATCCCTACCAAACCCGCCCGGTTAAAAATATTGCTCCGCGCAAAAAAACTGCTCGCCAAAGACGGCCTTTTAGTTTTTACTGTCTGGCACTTTAATAAATTAAAGCGCTTCCAAAACCAGGTGATTAAAAAATTGCCGGACAACGATTATATTTTAAACTGGAAACGAGGCGTTACTGCTCAACGCTATATTCATTTATTTACTGATACTGAAATAAATTGGCTCATCAAAAGCTTAAAGTTAAAATTACTTGCCGATTTTGTCGCCGACGGCCAGCAAGGCCAATCCAACCGCTATCTGATATTGAAAAATATTAGCTAGTGTGATATTATAGGACATATGATGAATTGGCTAAGAGGGAGGTTTACGGGGGGGGGCAGAAACCGTAAATAAACCAAATTCGCTCCAAGAGGCAATTCGAGCTTGGGAAAATAATGAAACTGGTATAAATTTAGAAAAAAGAAAAGCTATCTATGGTGATGATGGGAAATTAGTTGAAATTGTAAGTGTTGGCAAGAAAAAGGACCCCTCTTTTGCAATTTTACTCAATGGGGAAAAATATGAAGTTCCCGGCGATAATCTAACAAGGGGGC
>PCSQ01000121.1:807-2377 GCA_002772455.1 Candidatus Beckwithbacteria bacterium CG23_combo_of_CG06-09_8_20_14_all_47_9
ATTAATCGGTACCCTTCAACGGCAGAGTTCTACCCTGGCAGAATGGTATATTACTTCAGTACAACTAGTGAATTATAAAGAAGGAAAGACCCAAAAAAGTTGTTACTTTTTAACAGGTCATCCATTGAATGAGGCTTTACCGTTATTAATGAATACTGGCCCGGTTCAGTAAGTTAATTCAAATTATCTTAGTACTTTATAACAAACCTGAAGAATATTTTCAGTAACTTTCTTGACAGATTTCAATTGCAACTTCAATTCAAACTCCTCCGGATTAAACAAAGGAATGCCCTTACCCACAATTACTCCCTCGATATCCAAAATAACCTCGTCAATTAAACCCAGCTTGGCAAAAGCAGAGTTATTGGTTGAGCCACCGGTTAAAATAACTTCCTTAAAACTTTTGTCTTTTAGTAATTTTAGGGCAGTTTGAGGAGAGTCGGCTAGAACAAAGCCCGAATCAAGCTTCAAATTTTTATCCCTAGAAATAACGACTTTAACAATATTTTTAAACGGCTCTAAATATGACTTTGGCCAAAGCCTCACCAGCTCGTAGGTTTTTCTCCCCCAAATTAAACAACCGCGTTTTTGGACAACTTTAACAAACTCGTCCCAATTAGCATGCGACAAAAACTCTTCCTGATTATCCGGCGTAGCGATAATCCCGTTTAAGGAAATTGCCATAAATAAAGTTACTTTCATAAGTTAGGTAAAATCCGCCTTTGAGTAAAATCGGCTACGATTTTGGTCAACTCTGTTTCTTTGCCGATGAAGCAATGGTCACAATCTTTTATTTGGTAGGCTTCGGCCAGTGGATTTTCCGTCATCAATAATTTAATCGCGTCTTTAATCGGAATAATCGTGTATTCAAATTGATCGCCGATCACCCCTAAAATTGGCACTTTAATGTTCTGAAAATAAGTTAAATTTTTACCCTGACGCAATGACAATGCCTTGGAATTAGCCGAATCGGGTTGAATTACATCCATATAACTTTTGGCTGTATAAGGTAATTCTCCGGCTAAGGCTCTTAAGTCCGATAATAAATTATCGCCTTTTCCAGCCTTAATCATTTGCCTTGCTTCTTCGACAAAATCATGGCCTATCTTTTTCTCAAATCCTAATTGAGTACCAATATGATCCGAAAACCCCATTAATATTACTCCGACCACTTTATCGACGTATTGACCGTGGTTTAGATAATAAACCGTTTTTTCCGTACCACGGCTGTGGCCTTCCAAAATAATTTTCTCGTAACCCTTGCCTAGGACAAATTTGATCCAGGCATCAAAGTCTAAAATACAATCGGAAAATATTTCGGCCGACACTCCAGAAGGCACCGGATCATCACTGGAATTGGTAAAAACCGCTGACCCCCGGTTATTGCCGGAAAGAAAAGCAATTCCCTGATTAATTGAGCTTTCAGCCAAAAGAGGATAATAATCACTCCACCAAAATGAGCCGCCGTCTCCGGGAACATGAATTTTGATTGTTTTTAACTTTTTATCCTCCGGCTCAAACAACATTCCGCCCAGCTCCAAACCATCTTTAGTTTTAACTTTAACAATTG
>PCSQ01000083.1:0-408 GCA_002772455.1 Candidatus Beckwithbacteria bacterium CG23_combo_of_CG06-09_8_20_14_all_47_9
TGGAGAAAGGCACCTATGGCCTTGGATCGTGACCAAATCAACCAAAAACTGGCCCAACTTGAAGATTATTTAAAACAATTGGCTCAACTCAAAAGTGAGCCAAAAAACAGTTTTACCGAATCTTCACTGGTGGAGTTGGCCGCTGAAAGAGGAATTTACAAAGCTTGCCAACAAACAATCGATATTGCCCAATCTTTAAACGCCGAGCTGGGTTTTGGCCCGCCCCGCTTTTACCGCGACCTGTTCACCCAATTAGGCAAAAAAGGGGTTATCTCCAAAAAACTGCAACTCAAACTGGAAAAAATGGCCGGGTTAAGAAATAAGCTTGCTCATGAATATGCCAAAGTTAATCCTGAAGAAATTTATCAAATAATTACCCAAGATTATCAGGATTTAATTGATTTTTCC
>PCSQ01000083.1:449-784 GCA_002772455.1 Candidatus Beckwithbacteria bacterium CG23_combo_of_CG06-09_8_20_14_all_47_9
GGCGGACATCGTTAATCGTAATCAGCACCATTAAACCGATCAAAAACAGCATCCCCGTCAGGTGAACAGCCTGTTCCAGTTGGGGCTTAACCCGTTTTCCCCGAATAGTTTCTATTATGATAAACAGCACCCGGCCGCCGTCAAGGGCCGGCAAAGGTAAAAGGTTTAAGATCGCCAGATTAATCGACAAAATCCCGGTAAACTGCAGCACCGCCAAAAATCCCTGGGCGCCGGCACTTTTGCTGACCTCGTAAATCCCCACCGGCCCGGCCACTTCCCGGGGGACTTCCCCCCGGGCCAAACGGCTGACCAAAGTTTTTAGGCTCGATAAAATT
>PCSQ01000083.1:792-9790 GCA_002772455.1 Candidatus Beckwithbacteria bacterium CG23_combo_of_CG06-09_8_20_14_all_47_9
CCAGCCCCAGGCTTCTTTGGTGCCGTAAATCACGCCGCGGACCGGCCTCTGCCATACCGGGTAAAACACAAAATCGACATTGGTAATCCCCACGCCGAGCGCCCCCTGCCCCTCGGGCGTGGCTTCAATCAGCCGGGGCGCGGCTTGAAGCGGCCGGCCGTTTACCTCCAGGCTGATGGCCTCACCGCGACGGGCATTGACATAGTCGATAAACGCCTGGGTATCGGCAAAGCCGGTAATTTTATCTTTAACTTTAATCCCGACGGTTTCGGCCGGAGACCCGGAAGCGACCAAGGTCACGGTTAAATAATCGACCGGTTCGGGAATGCCTAATTTAGCGTAAACCGCCCCGAACAAAACCACACCCAGTAAAAAATTCATGGTCACGCCGGCCAGCAAAACAATCAGCCGGATCAGCTTCGGCTGGACGTAAAACGAACGGCCGCCTTGAGCCTGATCTTCGCCCAGCATCCGGACAAAGCCGCCGAACGGCAATAAGTTAAGGCTGTAAATCGTCCCGCCCCGGTTAAGGCCAAAAATCCGGGGCGGATAGCCAAAACCGAATTCCTCGACTTTAATGCCGTGCTTTTTAGCCGATAAAAAGTGGCCCAGCTCATGGACGAAGATTAAAACCGATAAAATGATTAAAAAAGTTAAAATTGATCCCATCACAGGCTCGTTAATTCCTGCTCTTTTTTCTGTTCAAGCTCGTCAAGGCGGGCGTGCCAGCCGTCCACTAATTCCTGCAGCTGGTCATAGGCCTCGTGAATATCGTCTTCAGACACGCCCGGCTGATGGTTTTGAGCGTCAATGTCTTTTTTTAAATCCACCCGGATCTGCCGCAACATCGCCCGGCCGGACTCCACTTTCTGCTTGACCGCTTTGACCAATTCCTGGCGCCGCTCCGCCGTCAAGCTGGGAACATGAAGCCGGATGGCCGCCTGGTCAACCACCGGGTTTAAGTTCAGGTTCGAGTTCTGGATGGACTTGACAATTTTTTCCGTCACGCTTTGGTCCCATACCTGGATGGACAGCGTTTGCGGGTCCGGGGTGGAAATCGTCGCCAATTCCTTGAGAGTCAGCCAACTGCCTTCGTAGGCCTCAACTTTTAGCTCTTCGATTAAAGCCGGGCGCGCCCGGCCGGTGGACAAAGTGGCTAAATCATCGGTAATCAATTTCACTACCTGGCCCATTTTGTCCCGGCCGGTCGTTTGCCAAGTATTATTCATACCGCTAGCCTAATAATTTCCGCCACGGTAATTTTTTCTTTGACTTTGACGGCGGTGGCGCTGATCAGCTCGGCCACGGTTTTATCCGGTTCGCGGACGTAAGTTTGCTTTAACAGCGCCGCCGGGTTTTTGGGTTCCATGGCGGCTGCCTGCAGGGCTAATTCTTTACCCAGCACCCGGAATTCCGCCGAGCGGGCGACAAAATCGGTTTCACAGGTCAATTTAACCAAACTGCCCAACCGGCCGTCGTGATGAACATAGGCAAATACCTGGCCCTCGTCAGTGGCTTTATCTTCCCGGCCGGCTAACTTGGCAATGCCCCACTGTTTTAATAACTCCTTGGCTTTAGTTTCCTTGCCGCCGCTTTCAGCTAAGGCTTTTTTGGCCTCCATGATGCCGACGCCGGTCGCCTCGCGCAGGCGCTTAATTTGCTTTAGGCTGATTGGCTTTGCCATCTTGAGCGGCCTGGGCTAATTTGGAGACAATTAATTTAATCGAACGGACGGCATCGTCATTGGCCGGAATTACGTAATCCACCAAATCCGGATCAGTGTTGGAATCGACCAGCGCCACCACGCTAATCCCGGTTTTGCGCGCTTCCCTGACCGCGGCAATTTCTTTTTTAACGTCCACTACGAAAATAGCCGCCGGCAGGTCTGTCAAGGACCGCAGGCCACCGACGAAACGGTTCAACTTATCAATTTCCCGGTTAAACAAAACATTTTCTTTTTTGGTGTATTTTTTAAGTTCGCCCTTTTGTTTCTTGGTTTCCAATTCGCTCAAGCGGGTGATTCCTTTTTTAATCTGCTCCCAATTGGTGATCGTCCCGCCCAGCCAGCGCATATTGATAAACGGTAAACCGGCCTTAACTGCCTCTTCGGCAATAATCGGCGCCGCCTGGCGCTTGGTGCCGACGAAGACGATTTTTTTGCCTTCACTGACCAAGTCCCTGACAAAAACCATCGCCCTGGCCAAACCGGCGGCGGTTTTTTCGAGGTCAAAAATGTGTACCCCTTCTTTTTTAGCATAAATATAGGGCTTCATTTTCGGGTTCCAGCGCCGGCCCTGGTGGCCGAAATGACAGCCGGCTTCTAAAAGTTCTTCCAGGGAAATTTGATACTCCGGTTGTTTTTTAACCTTGATTTTTGTTTTGGTCATAAGCGATTGTAGACTGCCTCGACTAAATTTTCAAGAAGACAGATCACGGTCACCGGTCCGACGCCGCCCGGGACCGGGGTAATCCAACCGGCAATATTTTTGACTGCCGCAAAATCAACGTCGCCTTTAGGCCAGCCCAAGTCAATCACGATGGCTCCGGGTTTAACGGCTTTAATCAAACCCTGACGGCCGCAGGCGGTAATTAAAACATCCGCCTCTTTTACTTTTTCCTGTAAATTTTTGTCTTTTGAACTAAGCTCTTGAACCTCAAACCTAGCCGCTAATTGCCGGCCGATCATACCCCGGCCAACAACAACTATATGTTTTCCTGCTCGATCGAGTTTGAATTTATATAGTATTTTTTCTACTGCTTTTACCGTTGCCGGCACAAATTTCGAATCAGCTCGCAAGCCGTCAACGTCTTTATCCGGAGCGATTCTTAGCACTAATTCTTTCCAGTACTGCTCAAATTCCGGACCCCGGTAACCCGGCCGCTGAATCAAAATTCCATGGATTGACTTGTCCCGGTTCCACTCATCCAGAACCGAATCGGAATTGCTTTTCACTATATTAATCCCCACCCGTGCCGCCGCCTCGGATTTTAACCGGCTGTAAACCTGCCCGGCTTTATCGTCAGCAAAAACAATTATTCCTAAACAAGGGCTTGTTCCCGGTTTGACCGTTAATTTTTTTTCCAGCTCCCGGGCAATTTTGGCGCCGTCAATTATTTTCATGCCGGGTCCTGACTGTATTTCTGATTATGGATAATCGCCGCTTCGGCCGCCTGCAGTTCCATCCCAATGTACATCGAGTGAGACGGGATCGCTAAATAACCAAAGTCGGTAATCTGCCAAGCGGTTTCCTGGGCCGTCCGGCCCTCGAACACCTTGACGACTGTCCCGCCATCCGGAGCAAATAATGTCGCCCGAATCATCCGGCCCTTACCCTTAACTTTCCTTAAAACCCGGTTAACCGCTAAGGCATTATCTGCAGGCCAGATTTTATTTTTGGGCATAGGCACGACTTCCACTACCATGTTTCCCCGCGGGTCAAACTCAAAATGCACCGACGACGTATAGCCGGATTCTTTAGCAAAATTTTTCTCTAAAATATCTTTGGCCAGCTTGAAATCATCGCTGTACATATGCGCCGAATGGGTAATCAAAGTTAACGGACCCAGTTTATAGCCCGAATTTTTGGCCATATCCGCCTGCAATTGCCGCAAGGCCAAGGCGTTTCTCGGCCAGCCGTGAACCATGTCCTGCGAGCGGAAATGAGCGGTTAAATAAAACTGATGATTGTAAATACTGCCCAATATTTGAGTCAGGCAAGGCGTATCGCCATTATTCGCCCGGCCCCAATCCAGCTTAACGTCGGCGGTGACCGCCAGCATTTTCTTGGAATCCGGCCGGGTCTTAATTAAATCTTTAATCTTTTGAATTTGATCAATGCCGAAATGTTTTCTTAACCGGTGGCCGTAGTTGTAGGCCGTTCCCGGTGTCTGCCGGGCGGTTAAAAACTCGGCGTAATAAGCTTTAAGCTCCGTCAGCGAAAACGGCAGGTAATCGGGAAAATAAACTTGGTTTGGATCCTCATCCGTCACCACGGCAGTCAGGTTCAAAACTTCCCGAATTTGATTTTTCTGCGAATAGCGGCTGTGCTTAACCAAACCGTATTTGTCGATTAAATTCAAAATCTTCAACCAGGTCTGGGCCACTTTTTGGCCTTCAACCCGGAAGCCGACTTTTTCCGACGGCAGAATCCGGCTTACCACTTTGGCCGGTTTAAAAATCCGGGCTTTGATTGCAAACGGCGGCTTAGGCTTTAAAACGGTGATCGTGGTTTTCAGTTGATCCATGTGCCGGCCGCGCAAGTCGATCACCTCGATATTTTTCCGAAACTCATCAATAATTTCATGGGGTATTTCGGCTTCGATTTCTCCCCGGCCGTTAATAATCTTCCGATTTTTATCAATGCCTTGGTGCATCAACTGCAATAGACTATGGCCGGATAAAGACAGTTCCGAACCCCATAAAACCAGGTAGCGGATCCGGGGATTGGCCATAATGTTCCGGATCATCGCATTAATCCCCTGGGCAGAGTACAAGTTGCCGATGACCGCGTAGCGGCTGGGGTCATTGATTATTTTTTGGACGATTGACCGCTCGGTCCACAAACTGCAAACGCCGACGCAGGAATCCAGGTTGCCGGTTAACAAGACGTCCCGGTATAAAAGCGGCCAATTCCTGATCATAAGCCTGCCTGCGCAGGCAGGCCGGGAACGGGAAACTTTAACGCGAAAGCTTTAACCTCTTTGCCTATTGCCGCCAGTTGCCGGTCGGCCTTTATCGCTGATTTTGATTGGGGCAATTTTACTTTTTGCGCGTACCTAACCGCGGCCAGAATCCATTGGGAAATTTTTATCATTTCTTTAACTTTCATGCCTCGGGTCGTCAAGGCCGGCGTTCCCAGGCGCAAACCCGACGGATAATAAGGCGAGGCAGTATCATACGGTACGGTATTTCTATTAGTAATGATGTTGGCCACCTCCAGCGCCCAGGCAACCGTCCAGCCGGACAAGTTTTGCGGCCGCAGATCAACCAGAACTAAATGCTTATCCGTGCCGCCGGAAACCACGCTCAAACCGCCTTTGATTAATTCCTTAGCCAATACTTGCGCATTGACTATGACTTGCCGGGCGTATGCCCGGAACTGCGGCGTCGCCAGTTCCGCCGCCGCCACGCTGATACCGGCAATCGTATGCAAGTGCGGCCCGCCCTGCAAACCGGGAAAGACGGAAAAATTAATTTTGTCCATTAAAGACGCCCGGGCAATGATCGCCGCCCCCCGTGGGCCGCGGAAAGTTTTATGGGTGGTAAACGTGGCCGCGTCGCAAAAAGGGAACGGCGACGGATGAGCCCCGGCCGCAATCAAACCGGCTTCGTGGGCAATATCGGCCATATAATAAGCGCCGACGCTTTTGGCAATTTGGCTTAATCTTTTGTGATTGATCGTCCGCGGATAAGCCGTGCCGCCGGAAATTAATAATTTGGGCCTAAATTTTTTAGCCTGTGTCTCAATTTGATCATAGTCAAAAACCTGGGTTTTTCTATCCACATGGTAGAACTCAACTTTAAAAATCTTGGCCACCAAAGTCACCGGCCAGCCATGGGATAAATGCCCGCCATCAGGCAGATACATGGACAAAATCTTATCTCCCGGTTTTAATAGGCCGTTGTAAACTCCCAGATTGGCCTCACAGCCGGAGTGCGGCTGGACATTAGCGCCCCATTTTTTATCATCCAAACCAAAGGCTTTTAAAATCCGCTCCCGGCACAAATCCTCAACCGCGTCCAGATTAACATTGCCCTGGTAATAACGCCGGTTTGGGTAACCCTCGGCATACTTATTCATCAGGCAGGAACCGACCGTTTTCATCACCGCCGCGGACGCGTAATTTTCCGACGGAATCATCTGCAGCTGTTCTTTTTGCCTCTTTTTCTCGCGCGCAATGATTGAAAAAATTTTATCCATAAAAACTCCTTGTAAGTAAATTCTAAACCCAACTCGTGAAGAAGAAAACTTAAACCATGATGGATCAATTTAACATTTATTCATTAACCGTGTCAATTACTACCCGTGCCCGGCCACCGGCGGCTTAAACCCTAAATATCAAGTCGGCGATTTTGTCATTTTAAATAATTTGCTAAGTTTACTTCAACCTCACCTTTACCATTCATCATCGCTGCCTCTTCATTAATCGAAACTACCCGAATCCCTTTACGTTTTAATTTTTCTTTTAACTTGGCCAAACCCTTATCAATACATCTTAAATATACCGGATTATAATATTCCAGTTCAAACTGGCGGCCGCGTTTTTTAATCCGCTTCATTAAGGTTTCGACCGAACACTCCAAAGCTACGACCACCGAACTGGTAAATAAACCAATGGCTACCCGGTCAAATAACCGGCGGTAAAGCTGCCACTCATCTTTAGTGATAATTCCAGAAAGATAATGGCCGTGTGTGTAAGCCCAACTCATCAGCAATCCGGAGTCCACCACCAGTTTTTTGTCTTTATGGGTACGCAAATATTTCTTAACCAGAATAACCCGCTCCAGCGTCAACCATAACTCATTGGCCAAGGCCCAGCGCTTTAAATCCTTTAAATAAAGCTCGCGGAACGGATCCACGGTTTGAAATAAATTGTCGGCCATGACCGTTTTAGCTTTCAGTCTTTTGGCAATAATCGGCGTCAACGTCGTCTTCCCCGAACCGATATTACCGATCACCGTAATCATTCCCACTCCATCGTTGCCGGGGGTTTGGTGGTAATGTCATAAACCACGCGGTTGATACCGGGCACTTCGTTAACGATCCGGGTAGAAACTTCGGCTAATAAATCGTAGGGCAAGCGGGTCCAGTCGGCCGTCATCGCATCGACGCTGGTCAATGACCGGATGGCGATCATTTCGTCCCAGCTGCGGCCGTCGCCTTTGACGCCGGTAGTTGACAAAGGCACATAAATTGCTTCGGTCACCCAAATCCCCTCCGGCAACTTAAATTTCTTGGCCTCTTCTTGTAAAATTGCTTCTGCCTGCCGTAAACGCTCCAAACGCTGCCGGGTGATTTCGCCGCGGATCCGCACCGCCAATCCCGGGCCGGGAAACGGCTGGCGGGCAATCAAGGTTTTGGGCAAATTAAGTTTCTTGGCAATTTGCCGGACCTCGTCTTTATATAACTCCCGCAATGGCTCGATTAATTTAAAATCCATCTTTTCCGGCAAACCGCCGACATTATGGTGGGATTTAATCGTCTCGGCTGCATCATGCAGTTTGGCTGACTCAATCACGTCCGGATAAATCGTTCCCTGAACCAGCCATTTTGCTCTCCATTTTTTAGCCTCTTTCTCGAAAATCCGGATAAATAACTCCCCGATAATTTTCCGTTTTTTTTCCGGATCAATGACGCCTTTTAAGGCTGTTAAAAACTGCGTTTCGGCTTTAATGACAATCAGTGATTTACTGAAAGCTTTTTTTATTTGCTCGGTTTCACCAGCGCGCATTAACCCCGTATCCACATAAATATTTCTTAATTGTTTACCGACCGACCGACCGACAATGGCTGATGCCGTCGCCGAATCAATGCCGCCGGATAAACCGCAAATCACTTTATCTTGGCCAACTTGCTTTTTAATTAATTGAAGTTGATTGTTTAAATAATTAAAGTGGTTCCAGCTTTTTTTAGCTTTGACAATTTTAAACAGCCAGTTATGTAAAATCTTCATCCCGTTTTTAGTGTGCACCACTTCCGGATGAAACTGAACCGCATAAAAATTATCTTTAAACATGGCCGCGTTGGCAACGTCTTTTGAACCGCCAATATTTTTAAAACCTTTGGGTAATTTTAAAACCTGATCGCCATGACTCATCAAAACCGGCTGCTTCCCGGTCACGCCGTCAAATAGAATTGACTGATTCAAATTGCCGGTAACTACTCCAAATTCTTTGGCTTTGCCTTTGCCGACTTTACCACCCAGAAGTTTACCCATCAGCTGCATGCCGTAGCAAATCCCCAAAACCGGAATCCCCAATTCAAATATTTTTTTATTAACCGTGGGTGAATCCGGCAAGTTAACAAAACTGGGCCCGCCGGACAGAATTACTCCTTCCAAATCTTTAACTGAACTGAACGGCCGTTTAGCCGAATTACAGATTTTGTAAGAGACAACTTCACTCTTAACCCCTAATTCTCTTATTCTCCGGGCAATTAAATGACAGGTTTGGCCGCCGAAATCAATGACGATAATCATAAATAGAATGCGGCTTGGATTCACTCCAACCGGCCGGGGTAATTTGAATAAATTTGGCTTTTTGCCGCAATTCCTTTAAATTTTTGGCGCCCAAATAGGCCATGCCGGAACGCAAACCACCGATAAACTCATAAATAAAATCCGCTAATTTCCCTTTATATTCCACCAGCCCTTCCACACCTTCCGGCACAAACTTTTTGGCAGTTTTGGCTTGACCATAACGTTCGGCACTGCCGTGCTTCATCGCCGCGGCTGAACCCATACCCCGATAATATTTAAACCATTTGCCCTTAATTTTAACTTTTTTACCCGGGGCTTCATCAGTTCCGGCTAAAAGCGATCCCAGCATGACCGCATCGGCCCCGGCGGCCAAAGCTTTAACCATGTCCCCGGAAGTTTTAATCCCCCCATCGGCAATAATTTTACCCTTGAATTTTTTGGCCGCCCGGACACAGTCGATCACCGCCGATAGTTGCGGCACGCCCATGCCGGACATAATCCGGGTAGTACAAATCGACCCCGGTCCCATTCCGACTTTAACCGCATCCGCACCCGCTCTAAATAAAAAGGCCGCCCCTTCTGCCGTGGCCACGTTGCCGCTGATCACTTCAATTTTAGGGAATTTGTTTTTAATCCAGCTGGTAGCGTCACCAACGTGTTTTGTGTGGCCATGGGCCGAATCAATACAAATCTCCTTCGCCCCAACTTTAACTAAGGCAATCGCCCTGGCTGCAAAATCCGCACCTACCCCGACCGCTACCCCGCAGTTGACTCCCTGCTTCAATACCCAATGCAACTG
>PCSQ01000088.1:0-1812 GCA_002772455.1 Candidatus Beckwithbacteria bacterium CG23_combo_of_CG06-09_8_20_14_all_47_9
CGCCGTACTGAAATTTAAAAGTTTTTCGAGCCATGCTAGGATTATATAATGAAGGTGACACCCGTTAAAATTGTTTCCGTTTCCCTTCTGTCTGAATAACTGCTATAATAAGCCATGTTTAAGGTAGGGGATTTATTGGTTAGGTTTGGTAAAATTTTAAAAGTTGCCGAAATCAAAGACGATTCAATCGAAATGCGGCCGTTTTTCAACTTAAAGTCCAGCAACGGCCTGACTTACTCAATCCAAACTCAAAATCTGGACAGCGGCAAAATCAGAAAACTGATCACCAAAGAAAAGCTCCAGCAATTGCTGCAGCTTCTAAAAAACGCCTCCTTGCCGACGGAAATTAACGTGTTGGAAAATAAGCTATCCCTTAATACCCAGAATCTGGGCGAATCCCTCCAGTTGCTTAAAACTTTATGGCACGAAAAGCAAAACCACGCCGGGTTTTTACCGGGCGGGCGGTTAAGCCTTTACCAGCAAACCCTCGCCCAGGTCAGCGATGAAGTCGCCGCGGTTAAAGGGATTTTACCGGAAGAAGCCAAACGATTGATTTTAACCTCATTGAAATAATTTTTATGTTCAGACAACGACGATTTAACCGAGCCGGAAGACAGCCGCGGGCTTTTGACCCGTCTTTTTTAATTCAGCGCGCTATTAACCGGCCTAAACTTCAGGTTATGGCCATCAAAAATAACTTTGCTGATTTTGCCGTCGACCAGCGGATTAAACTCAACGTCAAAACCAAAGGCTATCTGATCCCAACGCCGATCCAGGACCAAATTATTCCTTTTATCATTGAGGGTAACGACGTCGTCGGCATTGCTAACACCGGTACCGGCAAAACCGCCGCTTTTTTAATTCCTTTAATTCACAAGGTGATCAAAAATAACCGCGAAAAAGTCCTGGTGATTACTCCCACCCGGGAACTGGCCGCCCAGATCCAGGCGGAGTTTACCGACCTGGCTAAAAACCTCGGGCTCTATTCCACCCTGTGTATCGGCGGCATGGCCATGGGCCGGCAAATCCAGCGCTTAAGACAGCTCAATCACTTTGTCATCGGGACTCCCGGCCGGTTAAAAGACCTGGAACAGCGCCGGGTTTTGCGCTTAAGCGGTTTCACCGCGATTGTTCTGGACGAAGTTGATCGGATGCTGGACATGGGCTTTATTAATGACGTCCGGTTTTTAATTTCCTTTTTGCCCAAAATCCGCCAATCGCTATTTTTCTCGGCTACGATCGAAGGCCGGGTCAGAGACGTGATGGCCAAATTTTTAACTAACCCAAAAATTGTTTCTGTCAAAACCACCGATGTGGCCGATAACGTCGATCAAACAATTGTCCGGCTGGCCGGACGCAATAAAATCGACGTGCTTCATGATTTACTGATTAAACCGGGCTTTGATAAAGTCCTGGTTTTTGGCCGGACTAAATGGGAGATGGAAAAATTAGCCAAGACATTAGTTGAAAGGGGATTTAAAGCCACGGCCATTCACGGCAATAAAAGCCAAGGCCAAAGGCAAAGGGCCTTAAATCAATTTAAAACCGGAGCGGTTAAAATTCTCCTGGCCACCGACGTCGCTCAGCGGGGCCTGGACATCGAAGCCGTTTCCCACGTCATCAACTTCGATCTGCCGGAAACCCAAGAAGATTACATTCACCGCATCGGCCGCACCGGCCGCGCCGACAAAACCGGCATCGCCATTTCTCTGGTGCCTTAATCTTGGGGTGGCTAACGGGAATCGAACCCGTATATCTTGCTCCACAGGCAAGCGCCTTAACCGTTGGGCTATAGCCACCATGTAATGCCTT
>PCSQ01000088.1:1857-2077 GCA_002772455.1 Candidatus Beckwithbacteria bacterium CG23_combo_of_CG06-09_8_20_14_all_47_9
CCCCAGTCTACTGCTTAGAAGGCAGCCGCTTTATCCGTTAAGCTATGGGCGCGGACCCGCTCTAATTTTACCATAGGCCTTTTATCCGGAGAAAACATAGTAGCATCAATCCGGAGCGGCCGCCATCGCCACTGCCGGTGCCTTAATCTCCGGCATGTTATGGGCAGGTAAAAATAAAAAGAAGCCAAAGCCGCTTTGGAAAAATTAATTTTAGGCAAAA
>PCSQ01000088.1:2208-2362 GCA_002772455.1 Candidatus Beckwithbacteria bacterium CG23_combo_of_CG06-09_8_20_14_all_47_9
AGAAAAAAGGCATTTTCAGCGAGACGTGTACCCAAACAAGCAATCCGGAACAGCCCAAATGCAACATCAAAGGCAATACCCGAACCGGCAAGATTTACTACTTGCCCGATTGCGGCCTCTACCCGAATGTCGATCTGCAGTTATATTTAGGCGA
>PCSQ01000071.1:0-147 GCA_002772455.1 Candidatus Beckwithbacteria bacterium CG23_combo_of_CG06-09_8_20_14_all_47_9
CGCAACGAGTGATATTTTTTATTTAGTTCAATATGTTCGGCCACTTTGGCTTGAAAACTTTGGGGTTTGATCATGATCATTGTTTATTGTAGCAAACCCATCTCACATCCGGCAGCCACGACCGCCTCAAATGGATTTTCCCCAGAT
>PCSQ01000071.1:176-9731 GCA_002772455.1 Candidatus Beckwithbacteria bacterium CG23_combo_of_CG06-09_8_20_14_all_47_9
CTCTCTGGCAATATCAACCATTAAAAAGGCAGATGGTAATTGTAAATAATTACAGTTTAAATCACCTAAATCGTGCGGGGCACCATTTCTGGTTCGATCTAAAGCATCAGCATGAGTAGCAATCTGCCATTCCGGAATTTGTTTTAACCTATGCGGCACCAATTGTTCAGGAAATACATGCCAATAGCAAATACTTGCCGCCAATCTTAAAGTTTCGGGATCAACCGCTTCTTTTAATCTTTCCGTCATGTCATGAGCCGCTCTAACTCCATGCAACCAATCATATTTGTCATTTCGACGGTGACGATCATGTTCGATAGCAAATAAATCCACCACTAGTTGATTATTATTAACATCAACCAGACCTCCCAAAACTCTTCCGTGTAGCCACACCCTAGCCACATGTAATTGACCATGAATTCCTTGCTCCGGAATTAACGGGTGTTCGGCTAAATATCGATAACTTCTCAATTCCCAAACATTAGGCAAATTGCCACTTAATTCTTTTCGCACCTGCTTAATTGCTTCACCCCAAGGAATAGTTTCTTCTTGATAAATAACTTCATTCATAATTGCGTGTTATTATATCAGGTAAATGCTTAAAATTACTTCAATCGGCGACTGTTGTGTTGACGTCTATCCCAAAGCCAAAAAATATTACCTGGGCGGGACGGCATTTAACCGGGCGGTTTGGCTCTCCAAAAACGGGGCGCAAACCAGTTTAGTTTCGGCGGTCGGGACTGATAACTGGGGCAGCCAGTATTTAACCGCCTGCCGAAAACTTAAAATCAATACTGACTATTTATCCGTACTCCCCGACCAAACCAGTCACGTTAACATTACTTTAAACCAGCACCAACAGCCGCAGTTTTCTGCCTGGGATTTAGGTGTCTTAAAAAACTTTACCCCAAAAACTTTACCCCAAAATCAAGACGCGATAATCATTACTTATTTAAAGCCAATCAAGCAATTAACCGGCCTAAACCCAGCGGCACGGTTTACGGCCATAGACTTTTGCGGTGGCTCAATTTACAGTCCGTCCCTTAAAATCATAGAAAAATATTTACCTAAAATCGATCTCGCTGTCAGAAGCGCGACTGCCGCCGAACTGCCCCAATTAAAACGACTGGCAAAATTGTCCGGCAAAATGGTCTTAACCACTTTGGGAAAAGACGGCAGTATTTTATTTTCCGGCAATCAAGAATTTCGTCAGCCGGCAATCGCTGTCAAAACCCAAGATACTACCGGTGCCGGCGATACGTTTATCAGCGCTTTTGTCCTCACCCGTTCGCTTAAACTGGCAACAAAGGCCGCCACCAAAGCGATTACTTCACCAAGGTATTTAGCCGCTTGACCATTTTTTCAATATCACGATCATCGTAACCGTGGATTTTGGCCCCTTCTTCCAGGGTATCAAAACCGGCGGCAAAACAAGAAACACAGTGCAGGCCGTAATCTTCCATCAGGACATTCACCAACTGCGGATAAAGTGTAACCAGCTCGGCCAGATTCATTTTCCGGCCGATTTTTACTTTAATTTTAGCTTTAGTTTTTGCCATATCGCCACCCCCAAAAGCGCGCATTTCTGGCGCGTTATACTAATTGGTATGCCTAAACATTTTAACATCGCCTGGTCGTTAATTTTATCGGCTTGGACCAGAGTTTTACCCATCAGCATTTCGGTCAACATGCTGGCCGAAGCCAGGGAAATGGCACAGCCAATGCCGGTAAACTTGACGTCGGTAATCTTACCGTTTTTAATCTTAACGCCCATTTCTAAACTGTCACCGCAGCTGGAATTTCGATCCGAATCTTTCAATTCAAAATCAGTTAAATCGCCGAAATTTCTCGGGTGCTTATAATGATCGAGAATTTCTTCACGGTATAAATCCATAATTATGACACTGTGTCACTGTGCCACGGTGTCACTGAATTCATCCCAGAACACTTCGGACTTTGTCCAAAGCCTCAATCAATCGGTCGATGTCGCTTTTGTCGTTATAAATGTACAGGCTGGCGCGGCTGGTGGAGACCAAACCCAAGCGCTGATGTAGCGGCATGGTACAGTGATGGCCGGAGCGAACGGCAACTCCCTCACTGTCTAAAACTTGAGCCACGTCATGGGCATGATATTGATCAAACACAAACGTTAAGACTCCGCCGCGGATACTGGCATCCTTCGGCCCGACCAAGCGTAAGCCCTTAATCCGGCTCAATTGCTTTAAACCGTATTCGGTCAGCTCTTTTTCGTGGGCCCGGATATTGATCATCCCCAAACGATTATGATACTCACACGCCGCCGCCAAGCCAATCGCCCCGGAAACATTGGGTGTCCCCGCTTCCCATTTTTCCGCGCCTTTGGCCCAGACTGCCGGCTGATCCAGATAAACCTCGGAAATCATCCCGCCGCCGGTCATAAACGGCAACATCTCTTCCTGTCTTTCCTTTTTCAGATAAACTGCCCCGATGCCCATTGGCCCGAGCATTTTATGGCCGGAAAAGGCCAAAAAATCACAATTTACCTGCTTAACGTCAATCCCTAAATGCTGGACACTTTGGGCCGCGTCAATCAATACCCGGGCTTTGACTTTTTTAGCCAGTTTAATAATCGTTTCAATCGGATTAATCGTTCCGGTCGCATTGCTCATGTGACCAACGGTTACCAGCTTGGTTTTTTTAGTCAATTTTTTGGCAAAATCCTTCATGTCTAAAATGCCCTCGTCGGTGATATCCACAAATTTCATCGTTACCCCTAACTGCAACCAGGGTAAAATATTACTGTGATGTTCCATAACCGTCGATAAAATTTCCTCGCCTGGCTGAAGATTGTGCCTGGCCCAGGCCGCGGCCACCAGATTAATCGCCTCGGTGGTGTTCCTGGTAAAGACCAACTCGTCGGCCGGGGCGCCGATAAACCCGGCTACCGTCGCCCGAGATGATTCATACATGGCACTCGCCTCTTCCGATAAAGTATGCAGGCCGCGATGAACATTGGCATTGTGCTGGGTGTCAAAATCCCGGATCGCTTCCAAAACCGGTTTCGGCCGCTGGCTGGTAGCGGCATTATCTAAATACACTAACGGTTTCCCGTTAACTTGGCGCCGCAAAATCGGAAAATCTAGTTTTATTTTTTTAACATCAAGCATACTTGTTGCCTTATTTTAACATCATCAATCCGGTTAATCACCTGGTTAATAAAGCCGGACACGATCAATTGTTCCGCCTGAACCCCGGTTACTCCCCGGCTCATTAGGTAAAACCGCTCGTTTTTATCAATCGAGGCCACCGTGGCCGCGTGCGAGGCCCGGACTTCATCCGCCTCAATCTCCAACTCCGGCTCGGCAATCGCCCGAGACTGATCAGATAAAAGCAGGATCCTTTCCGTCAGAAAATCCGTTACCCGCTGGGCTTGCTTCTTAATCTGGATCAGGCCTTTAATCTGAACTTGGGCCCTGTCTCTCACTAAACCATAAATCATGGTCTCGGCATGAGTATTGGGAGCATTATGAATGGTAGTCACGATTAACTCTAAATTATCCTGTTGGTCCGAATCGACAAGGCCCAAAATTAGAGCGTGTTTACCTTCCTTATCTAAATCAATGATAATTTCACTTTTACCGGACTTGGCCAAAATTACTAAACCCAAATTTCCCTCAACAGGCAAATAATAATTAGCTTTAGTTGGCTTTAACACCTGCCATTTCATCCGACCGAACCCTCCATCTGAAGTTCAATCAGCCGGTTCATTTCGACGGCAAATTCCATCGGCAACTGTTTAACCACCGGTTCAATAAAACCATTAACCACCATGGCCCGGGCTTGATCCTCGGACAATCCCCGGCTCATCAGGTAAAATAGCTGTTCCTCGCCGACTTTAGACACCGTGGCCTCATGTTCCAATTTAGCGTCGTTTTCCCAAATCCGATTTTTAGGGTAAGTATCGGTTCGGGACCGCGAATCCAAAATTAAAGCATCGCAGATCACCTTGGAGTAACTGCCTTTAGCTCCTTTATTGATCTGGACTAAACCCCGGTAACTGCTCCGGCCGCCGCCAAGACTAATCGATTTTGAGACAATCAGGCTTTTGGTATTGGGAGCCAAATGGATGGCTTTACTGCCGACGTCCTGATGCTGACCGGCATTGGCCACGGCAATCGATAGTGTCTCACCCCTGGCCCCCTCGCCGGCTAAAACAAATGACGGGTATTTCATTGTCACCTTTGAACCTAAATTAGCATCGGTCCAAATCATCTCTCCCCGCGTTTCCACCCAGGCTCTTTTCGTCACCAAGTTGTAAATATTTTTATACCAGTTTTGGACCGTAGTATACTGTACCCGGGCCCGGGACTTGACGAAAATTTCCACGACGGCGGCGTGCAGACTGGAAGCAGAATATTGAGGGGCACTGCAGCCTTCACTGTAGTGAACCACGCTTCCCTCTTCGGCAATAATCAGCGTCCGCTCAAACTGGCCAAACTGGCTGGTATTGATCCTAAAATAGGCCTGCAGCGGCTGTTCTAATCTCACTCCTTTAGGGACATAGACAAAGCTGCCGCCGGACCAAACCGCGCTGTTTAGCGCGCTAAACTTATTGTCCCCGATCGGAATCACCGTGTTCATATATTTTTTAACCATTTCCGGGTAAAGCTTCACCGCCTCGTCCATACTGCAGAAAATTACCCCCTGGTCGGCCCAATCGTTTTTTAAGGAACCGTAAACCATCTCGCTGTCATACTGGCTCTCGACTCCGGCTAAAAACTTTTTTTCCGCCTCGGGAATACCGATTTTATCAAAAGTGTTTTTTATTTCCTGGGGCACATCGGCCCACTGCCGGCTCTTTTTTGCCGCCGGATCAACGTAATAAGTTAACTCGTCAAAATTAATCGCCTTTAAATCCGCTCCCCACTGCGGCAGCTCTTTTGCTAAAAAAATCTCCAACCCTTTAAGCCGGTAGGCCAACAGCCACTCCGGCTCCTGTTTTTTACGGCTGATCGTCCTCACCACCGATTCGCTCAAACCCTTACCGGTATTAAAAGCCGGCATAACCGCTTTTCTCCAATCGCTTTACTAATTGGCTCCTGCCTTCTTTTACCACCTTACCGGCTTTGATAATCACCACCCGATCAACTTTTAGATAATCCAGAATCCGCTGATAATGGGTAATCAATAATAAACCGATTTTAGGGTTATCGAGTCGCGCCTGGTTAATTGCCCGGGCCACAACTTTAACCGCGTCAATGTCTAAACCGGAATCAATCTCGTCTAAAATGGCGTACCTGGGTTTAAGAATCGCTAACTGTAAAATCTCGCTTTTTTTCTTTTCCCCCCCGGAAAAACCGTCATTGACAGAACGATCAATAAAACTTTCTGCCAGTCCCAAGGTTTTAATTTTTTTTCTAACCAAGTCTCTAAATTCAAACGGGGCAATTTTTTTACCCGAAATGCTCATATAAGCTTGCCTTAACAAGTTTTGTAAATCAACCCCGGCAATGGCCACTGGATACTGAAAGCCTAAAAATAAACCTAATTTTGCCCGTTGGTCCGCCGGTAAATTGTTAATGATTTTACCGTTTAAATTAATCTTGCCTCCGGCAATGGCATAACCCGGGTGTCCGGCCAAAGTATAAGCCAAAGTGCTCTTGCCCGACCCGTTCGGGCCCATCACCGCTACCAGTTCTCCCGGTTTTACTATTAGGCTGATTCCTCTTAAAATCAACTTCGTCTCCACCTTAACCCGCAAGTTACTGATTGTCAGCATAAAGAGTTTGCAGGCTGGTCCGGTTTAATTCTTTTTCCAAGGTTTGACCCAATTTTCCCATCAACTGGCCCACTTTAACCGGTAGGGTAATTTCCGGAACTTAGTCCAACGCTGCAGGCTCAAATACTCCCCGCCAAGATCGGTTTCGCGCTTAATTTTCAGCATAAAACAAACTCGTCCTGTTTTTGTAGCAGTTTAACATTCCGGGCCTTACTTGTCCAGAAGAGCATCAATTCCCGGCAAACTCCCTTGTTCAATAAATTCGAGCATCGCCCCGCCGCCGGTGGAAACATGGTCAATGGTTTTTAAGAAGTCTTTTTCTTTCAAGGCTCCCAGTGTGTCGCCGCCGCCGACCACCGACAAACTGGAACGGTTTTCGGCAATGACATGGTAAATAAAATCAGTACCGGTGACAAATTTGGGATTTTCACAGACCCCCATCGGCCCATTCCAAATAATTGTTTTGGCCCGGGAAATCTCGGCCCCGAATTCTGCCTGGCTTTGCGGACCAATGTCTAAAGCCTGCATGTCCGGCGGGATCCGGCTGGAATCAGTAATGCCCTCATATTTATTTTTGGCTAAATCGCCCACCACCACATCGCTCGGCAGCAGCATCCGGGTCTTGCTCCGGGCGGCTTTCCAATAAAGTTTTTTGGCTAACTCCACCATTTCATAATTAACCAAAGACTTCCCCACTTCATACCCCCAAGCCTTTAAAAAAGTGTTGGCCACGCCGCCGCCGATAATCAAAGTGTCGGCTTTTTCCAGCAACCGGTCAATTAAAGTAATCTTGGTTTCCGCCTTGGCCCCGCCGATAATCGCCACCATCGGCCGTTTGGGTTTTTCCATCGCTTGACTGATCATGACCACTTCTTTATCCAGTAAAAATCCGGCCACCGACGGTAAATAGGCGGCCAGCCCCACCGTTGAGGCGTGGGCCCGGTGGTCAACGCCGAAGGCATCATTAACAAATATCTGGCCTAAACCTGCCAGCCTCCGGCTGAAATTATTCTCATTGGTTTCTTCACCGCGATAAAAACGGATATTTTCCAGTAATATAATTGCGCCGTTTCTAATTGCCTTAAGCCTTTTAATCTCTTCGTCTTTTAGTAAATCCTCGCCAAAAAAAAGAACTTTGCGTTTTAGCAAGGTTTGCAAATGCTCGGCAACCGGACGCAAACTCAACTGCTTTTGCCGCTTACCCTCCGGACGGCCCAAATGAGAAATTAAATATAAAGTACAGCCCTGTTTTAACAAATACTCGATCGTGGGTAAGGTTTGCCTGATCCGGGTATCGTCGCCAACCCGCATCCCGTCAAACAGACTGACATTATAATCAACCCGCAGCAAGACTTTTTTCCCTTTAAGATTGATGTCTTTGATTGTTTTCTTCATAATCGGCCTTGTCTGGCCAAAGCCACCGATTTAACCCTCTTAAAGAAAACTGCCTGCGCCGCGGCTTTATTCTGATTTTGGCCGTGCCAAATGGCTAAGGCTTCACCCTGCAGCGCCCGGCCGTAGGAGAAACTTAATTGCCACGGCTGACTCCCGAACCGATTAATAGCGTTTAAATTAATTGTGGCCGCTTCAGGAGACAGTCCGCCGGATAAAAACACAATCCCCGGAACGGTTTTAGGCACCGCGGTTTTAAAAACCGCCAGCGTCGCCCGGGCAATCTCTTTCGGTTTGGCTTGGCGTTTTGCCGCCAATCCCGATGCCACCATGTTGGTTTTTAACAGCATTCCCGGCAGATAAACCCGAAACTGTTTAAGCTTCAAAAATACGGACAATAAAGTTTTTTTACTGGCTGCGGCATGTGCCTGAATCGTATGACTGCCCTCCATCAAGATTTCCGGTTCAACGATCGGCACCAAACCGACCTCTTGAGACAGCGCGGCAAACCGGGCCAAGACGTGGGCATTAGCTTCGATCGCTTCATCGGTCGGTAGCCCTTTACCCAAATTAATCACTGCCCGCCACTTGGTAAACTGCGCTCCCAACGACCCATATTCTGCCAAGCGCTCGTGCAGACCGTCCAGGCCTTCGGTTACCGTCTCCCCCGGAAATGCCGCCAATGGCTTGGCCCCGGTATCTGCTTTAATCCCGGCAATAATTTTTGAATCGCGTTTAATTTTTTGCCGCAAAGTCTCATCATAAAAAATTACCCCGCTGATAAACTTAGAAATTCCCGGAGTAGTCAACAATAGTTTCCGCCAATTCCGCCGATTGGTTTCGGTTGATGCCAAATTAATCGTCTTAAATCTTTTTTCAATCGTGCCGCTGGATTCATCGGCCGCTAAAATTCCTTTGCCCGGCTGACACAGATATTTAGCCGCCTTCGCTAATTTATTCTGGTTCATAACCTATATTCTATCTCTTTTTTATTAAAAACGTGGGTGGTGTCGATAAACCGGACTTTTTCGGTCTGCGTGCTCATTAACAAACTGTGGGTCCTGGCCCCGCCGCCAAAAAACCGCACTCCTTTTAAGGCTTCGCCGTCGGTCACGCCGGTGGCACAGAAAATCATAGTTTTCCCGGAAGCTAATTCATTGTGAGTGTAAATCTTACCCAAGCTCCCGCCCATTTGCTGCAGCCGTTTTTTCTCCTCGTCGTTTTTCGGCCAAAACCGGCCCTGCATTTCCCCTTTTAAACAGCGGATTCCGGCCGCGGTAATTACCCCTTCCGGAGCGGCCCCAATCCCCATGACCGCATGGACGCCGGTTCCCCTCATGCAAGCGGCCACTCCCGGCAGCAAGTCACCATCTAAAATCAGCCTGACCCGGGCGCCGGCTTCCCGGACCTTAGTAATCATTTCCTTGTTTCGGTCCCGGTCTAAAATCACAATCACTAAATCTCTGATTTCCCGATTTAATGATTTAGCGATTTCTTTGAGATTTTGTTTTGGGGTCGCGTCCAAATTAACTTTGCCGGCCGCTTCCGGGCCGACCACCAGTTTTTCCATGTACATGTCCGGGGCGTGGAATAAACCGCCCCGCTCGGACGCTGCCAGCACGGCAATCGCCCGCTCGCCCAAACTGGCAGTGGCATTAGTGTTTTCCAAAGGATCAACCGCAATATCCACTTTTAAGCCTTTTCCTGTACCCAGCTTTTCGCCAATATAAAGCATCGGCGCTTCGTCCCGCTCCCCCTCGCCAATTATCACCCGGCTGTTAAAATCCACTTGATTGAAATGAGTGCGCATCGCCTTAACCGCCGCCTCGTCTGCCTGATGTTTATCCCCAAACCCGGCCGCCCGCGCCGCGGCGATCGCCCCGACTTCGGTGGCATGCAGTAACTGCAAGGCCAGAGTATTCTCCATATGTTATAATCATAACATATGACTTCCAATCCTCTGGCAAAATACCGGGAAAAAATTACCCAAGTGGCCAAAGCCAATCACATTCGCTACCTGGCCCTATTCGGCTCCTATGCCCGCAGCGAACAGACTAAAACCAGTGACATTGATTTTCTGGTAGAATTTAATAAACCCATCGGTTTTTTTGAACTACTGGACGCCGAGGAACAATTAAGTCAGTTACTAGGTAAAAAAGTTGACTTATTTATGAAAAAAATACCTAAACCTTACAACTGGGGCCTATCAAAAAACTGCTCGAACCGATTGTGGAAAAACTGAAAGACTAAGATGGCGAAACTTATTGCCGGCTGGTTTACCTTTACCTGCTGCGAAGACTCGACGATTTTATTTACCGAAATTTTAAACGATCACTGGCAGGAATGGACCAAGCTAATCGACTTTAAATACGCTAAAACCCTAAGAAAATCGGCCGGCATCGGGC
>PCSQ01000123.1:0-187 GCA_002772455.1 Candidatus Beckwithbacteria bacterium CG23_combo_of_CG06-09_8_20_14_all_47_9
CCACCCAAGGCTAACATGCGGGAAGCCGCCCAAGTTACCATTTGTTCATGCTTGTCAAAATTAGATGATAAATAAAAATTACTGTCGACTCGTTCATAACTCGACTTTATTTTATTCATTGTATCTAAGTTTTGGCTTAAGTGTAAAAAAAGGTGGCTGAAAAACGGCATTTAGGTTGTAGGATAAG
>PCSQ01000123.1:196-1431 GCA_002772455.1 Candidatus Beckwithbacteria bacterium CG23_combo_of_CG06-09_8_20_14_all_47_9
GAGATTGTTTTATGAAACAAAAAAAGATTTGGGCCTTTATCGTGTTACTATCGGTTGTCCCCGGTGCGGCTGTTGGTCGAAGAAAAACGGCTGCTACCGGTCGGGGAAACGCCGTTATCTTTGTTTAAACTGCCGTCTGTCTTTTTTCCGCTCCCGCCGCTGCCAGTCAAGTTTCAAACACTTCCGCCAGTTTTATCAGTTAATTACCGGCAGAGTTAACCGGCTTCAGCTGTTAAACCAAAACCGGCAGTCGCGGAAAACCTTATCTGTTGCCTTCCGGCCGTTTTTTCTCCGGCCTTTAACCGCCAAAGAAGTTTGGGCGGTCCTGCCGCCTGACTTAACCAAACCCTGGGTTTACGGCGTGGACGGCAAGTGGTTAAAACGGCTGGGGGTTTTCCTGCTCCACCGGAATGTAACTACCGGGGAAAACCTCTACTGGTCATTTCATCCCGGCGAAACCTATCCGGCTTTACTGACAGATATGGCAGAATTTATGGAACTGTTGGGTAAAACCAAACCAGAGGCGGTTATCTCCGACTGGAAAGGGGCAATCGTTAACGCCGTTACCGCCGCCTTCGGAGATATTCCTCACCAACGGTGCTTAACCCATGTCACCAGAACCATGGAAACACTCCTGCCGCAAAAGAGCCTACTCACTGCCACTCTGGAGTTAAGAACCATCGGTGAACGGTTAATTAAGATTAACTCCTGGTTTGAAGTGAAACTGTGGCTGAAGCGGCTGGACTCGTGGTATTGCCGCTACGGCCATTTACTCAAGGAGAGAACCAAAAACCCACAGACCAAAAGAGGTTGGTGGTATACCCACGGCAACCTGCGCCGCGCCTGGCGGCTGCTGACGGACAACAGCAACCCGTTCTTTCAGTTTTTAGATCACCCGATCCTGCCTAAATCCAACAACTCCCTGGAAGGAACTTTCTCCCAGGCTGTCAATAAACTGATCAACCATCGGGGAATGAAGCTGAACCAACAGGTGGCTTTTCTTAACTGGTATTTTGCTTTTACGCGGATGAAAGGCCGGGCGGACTTATTCAAACTATGGGCTTATTGGAAAGGGAGGCTATAACTGCCGCCAGCCACCCGTTTAGTTACTTAAACAGAATATCATGGGAAAACAGCATGATCTACTCATCGGCTTTCCGGCTATAAGCCGGGTCATTATTTTCGTAATCAGTAAAAGTAGTTTCGCCGTTAAAATCATTGGCCACCAACTCATT
>PCSQ01000123.1:1475-1693 GCA_002772455.1 Candidatus Beckwithbacteria bacterium CG23_combo_of_CG06-09_8_20_14_all_47_9
GCCGATAAAGTCTTGCGGTGATGTTTTCACTGGACATACAACCGCCTGTTTTTACAAATCAATTTAAAGTGCCCGTGCTTATCCCCTAAAAATATCTCCGGACGGGAAAAAATAAAATCGGAGTGAAACGGCGCTGGATCATTATTGTAACTTGAGCCAAAAGCAATATGACAAGTGCCATAGATTTTTTCATCCAGGAGTAAATCGCCAACCGGTTG
>PCSQ01000123.1:1744-2346 GCA_002772455.1 Candidatus Beckwithbacteria bacterium CG23_combo_of_CG06-09_8_20_14_all_47_9
AGATCGGCAGTTTTTCAACTCGATTGGGTTTTTTGATACTTTTTCCGCGCAGGCAATAATCTCTTTAAAACGCCGAGCGGCCGCGCCGCCGGTAACTGACTTTATTAGTCCTTTTTGAAAAGTTATTTTAATTGGCTTATCCACTTTGACGGTTTTCCGTTTTTCCTCATCGAAAAACTCAAGGTCGATTACCGCCACCCCTTCAGATTTCCCCATTACCGGTGAAATCAACACTTCCCCAACCGGAATATTTAATCCGCTTCCCGGCCGATGTTGACTGCCGTCATGGTCAGCCCTGGGTTTTCTCCTCCCGTCGCTGATATCAATCAGTAAATCCGTTCCTGAATCATTTTTAATTCGCACGAATGATGCCGCTGTTAATTCTTTTTCAATCTTTCTGCTTAAATGTTCCACCTCGTCATAATCTGCCAATAGTGCCCGGGAAAACTGTCCCAGAGACTTCACCGCAAAAACATAGCCGCGGGACTTTTTTGACTGACGTAAATATTCCGGTAACCAGTTAATTTTTCTTTCGCCAAGTTGATAACCAATTGTTTCTCCGTATTTATCTCTGCCGTCCCAATATAAATTAGTGATCACAA
>PCSQ01000064.1:0-2124 GCA_002772455.1 Candidatus Beckwithbacteria bacterium CG23_combo_of_CG06-09_8_20_14_all_47_9
TTATGAAAATAACCAGGAGTATAGCCTTGCAAGTTCGAGAAGAATTAGAGCCGGGTAAGATTGTGGTAATTTATGGACCGCGTCAAGTGGGGAAAACCACTTTAGTAAAACAAATATTGGCGGATTTTACAGACAATAAGAGTTTATACATTAATGCTGATCAGTTAAAATACCGTCATCTTTTGCAAAGTCAGGATTTGCCGACTTTGGCAGGCATAGTTAAGAATTGCCGTTTAGTAGTGATAGACGAGGCCCAGAGGGTTGAAAATATTGGCATTAATCTAAAAATTATGGCGGATAATTTTAAAAAAACTAAATTTATCGTCACCGGTTCGGCTAGTTTGGATTTAGCCAACAAAATAAACGAGCCGCTCACCGGGCGCAAAAAAACTTTCATACTTTACCCGCTTTCAGTGAACGAATTAAATCGATATTTTGGAAATTTTGAAACAAAGACTCAATTGGAGAGATGGTTAATTTATGGAGGGTATCCGGAAATTGTCTTACAAACAAATTTTGAGACCAGACAAAACTTGTTGGCCGAAATTATCGGCAATTACTTATATCGGGATTTATTGGATTTAGGAGAAATAAAAAAACCCGGAAAATTGGTTGATTTATTGCGATTGCTGGCTTTTCAGATCGGCGGAGAAGCGGTTATTTCCGAATTGGCCTCAAATTTGGCCATCGATAGAGTGACTGTGGAAAAATATTTGGATTTATTGGAAAAATCGTTTGTGATTTTTAAAGCGGACGGCTTTAGCCGTAATTTACGCAAGGAAATAGCCAAAACCAGCCGGTATTATTTTTGGGATAACGGCATCAGAAATTCCCTGATTGAAAATTTTAATCCCTTGCATATCCGCAACGACAAAGGTCAGTTGTGGGAAAATTTCGTCGTGGTTGAACGTAGAAAAATGCATCAGGAACAAAAAATCCGGACAAATAATTATTTTTGGCGCACTTACGATCAAAAGGAAATTGATTTGGTAGAAGAAAGCGGGGGACAAATTTCCGGATTTGAGATTAAATGGGATGGAGATATTAGGCCGGCAACTAAAAAAGAATTTTTAAGGGCCTATCCTTCGGCTAAATTGAAATGCATAACTGCCGCGAATTTTTTCTAAAGTAGTTTCTTCATTCTAATTTAATTATCCACCAATTGAATTCCAAGTCAACCGCCAAAGCTTGGTTGATGGCGACTGTAAACCATTCGTTTTCCTGTTTACTCTTCACGTACAGCACTTGGTTTTGCGGGTCGCCGGTCGGGGTGACATACACCAAACTATTAGCGTTAACATGGGGAGTATAAATAGTATATTCGGTCAGGCCCGCGGGCAGGGTTGCCTTTCCGGCGGTGGCGTTGGTGGCAATCGAGGCGGAATTAGTGGCAATTTCTGCCGAGGCAGTGGCATCAGCGGCAATAATTAATTGGCTGGTTTTGATTTCTTCGGCCTCGACTCTTTTGGCTAAAAGTGAACTGAAGCTGGCAGTCGGCGCGGTCAGGTCGCCTAAGATATTAACGTTGCCGGTGACGGTCAAATTGCCGTTAACCACCAGGTTGCCGGCCAAGTCAATCGTGCCGGTCGGGCTGGTTAAGTTAGTCAAAACTAAATTGTTGGCGACCCGCAGGTCGGTAATTATGGCTTGGCCCAAAACCGCCAGGTATTCGGAGAAGAAGCCGCTTTGGGCGTCGATCGCGGCGACGCTGATATAGTCGGCCGAGGGAGAAGCCGGCTGGTTTTCCAGCAGTTGGTACAGGGCGTTTAAAGTGTTCGGGTCGATTGGCGCCTCCGAGGTGGGGGCATTCACCTCGGAGGTGAGTTGGCCGGCCAGCGCTTCGATCCTGTCCCGGATCAGGTCAATGGTTGTTGATTCGATTTTACTGGCCGTTAAGGTGCCGGAGATCGTTGCGTCGCCGCTAATTTCCACATCGCCGTCGATAAAGATGGCATTTCCCGCCAGCGGTGAAATCACCCCGGCCCGCAAGGTGCTCACCTCGATCAACCCGGCCTCTATTTTGGCGATGGTGGCGGAGGCGAAGGCGCCAATTTTGTCCACTATTGTTTCCTTATTGGTCAATTGGTATGTATCGGTAGTACTAGCGGAATTAGGATTTATTTG
>PCSQ01000064.1:2189-2331 GCA_002772455.1 Candidatus Beckwithbacteria bacterium CG23_combo_of_CG06-09_8_20_14_all_47_9
CCATAATTTTTCCCACATAAGTTCCATCAGGAAGCCTGAAACAAGGTTTATTTGGGTTAGTTCCATCATCAACGGGCCAATTGATTTGGTCTAATGAACTGATAGATTGGCATGTAGCATTGGACCAGTTGGTAGTATTTTC
>PCSQ01000059.1:0-1282 GCA_002772455.1 Candidatus Beckwithbacteria bacterium CG23_combo_of_CG06-09_8_20_14_all_47_9
GGTCGGAAAGTGCGTAGTAGGAGATACTTTGGTTTGGACCAATAAAGGGCTAATGGAAATACAAGATATCCCAAAATATTATTTTGTGAGAGAAAATGGTTCGGTTGAGGGGGCAAGGGTAGATTCTTTTACGCCTGAGACTCTATTCTCCACTGCCGGTGTTGCTTCTCATTGGTACGACCTGGGCGAGTCAGATACTTATAGAATCGCAACCAATTTAGGTCACGAAATTGAAGGAACTCCTGAGCACCCCTTGGTGATAATGGGGGAAGATGGCAATTTACGGTTCAAAACGGCTAAGAATATTAAAGCAGGTGATTGGATTCCCCTTAAAACCGGCAGTCAGATGTTTGGTAATTATCGACGTTTAGACAAAGAACAATCATATATTTTAGGCCTTTTAACTGGAGATGGCGGAATGACTATTAAGGATAGAATTTGTTTTACCACAGCTGACAGGGAATTATTAATTGCTTGTAAAAATTACTTTCAAAAGAAATATTCTTGTCAATTGCAAAAAACCAAATCCAGAAAATACGATTATGTAATAACTTCGGCCGTAGTAAAATCTGAGCTTTTGCAATCAGGATTGTCGGAAAATTATTCCAGAAACAAAAAGGTTCCTGAACAAATTATGATGGCACCCAAGGAGCAAGTAGTCGCTTTTTTACAAGGTCTGTTTGATACGGACGGGTCTGTATATAAAACAGGGAAAGTTGAATTTTCGACCTCGAGTAAAAAATTAGCCAAACAAGTAAGCGCACTGTTACTCAATTTAGGAGTGATGCACAAATTTAGAATTAAAGGAAACAACCAGTATACCGATTCTTATATTTTATTGATATCCGGAGTTGAACTTATTAATTTTTCTCAGCAGGTCGGGTTCCGCTTGACTAGAAAACAAGAGAAACTTAATTCTTATCTGGCCAAAATTAAATTAAGAACCAACGTTGATCTTTTTCCTGCCCAAGGAATTAGAATATTAAGATTATGGAGACATTTGGTAGAAGATGGGAAGAAACCCTCAAAGTATGTTGATGAGAGTTTTCATAAACAGATTTGCCGATATGCACAAGGGGGGAGGAAACCTTCTCGGGAGAGCATAAAATTATTTCTTGAGGCTTGTGTAAAGGTTGATCCGGAAATATATACTAATGATGATTTTAAGTTCTTACAACTGATGGTTAATTCTGGCTTGTTTTTTGACAGAGTTTCCAAAGTGGAAGAGTTTCGCGGTAGGGTTTATGATTTTACTGTTTCAGAGACACACTCTTTTGTCAGT
>PCSQ01000059.1:1313-1808 GCA_002772455.1 Candidatus Beckwithbacteria bacterium CG23_combo_of_CG06-09_8_20_14_all_47_9
CAAGGGCTGTTGCTGGCGAAGCAGGAGTCCAGTTTCTCTCCATTGCGGGTAGCGAATTTATGGAAATGCTAGTTGGAGTTGGTGCTTCAAGAGTTAGAGATTTATTTACAACTGCAAAAAAACTTTCTCCAGCAATTATTTTTATTGACGAAATTGATGCAATTGGCAGAGCTCGTGGCAGAGCCAACATGGGTGGACATGATGAAAGAGAACAAACTTTAAATCAAATATTGGTCGAGATGGATGGTTTTTCACAAAATGATAATGTGATAGTTGTTGCTGCAACTAATAGAGGCGATATGCTGGATCCAGCATTAGTCCGTCCAGGTCGTTTTGATAGAAGAGTGATGGTAGCATTGCCAGATTTAATCGAGAGAGAGTTTATTATTAAAATTCATGCCAAGAATAAGCCTTTTGTAAAAGATTTAAACTGGGCTACAGTGGCCAAAAGAACTGTTGGTTTCTCTGGTGCAGATATTGAAAATATGCTTAATG
>PCSQ01000059.1:1814-2324 GCA_002772455.1 Candidatus Beckwithbacteria bacterium CG23_combo_of_CG06-09_8_20_14_all_47_9
CAATTTCTGTTGCAAGAGAAAAAAGAGAAGAGATTACTCAAGAAGATATAGAAGAAGCTGCTCTTAAGGTTAAGTTGGGTCCAAGTAAAAAAAGACTTCAGGACGAACTTGAAAAAGAAATGACGGCTTATCATGAAATTGGTCACTCAATTGTTGCTCACGTTTCACCTCATGCAGATCCAGTTCATCGAGTCTCAATTATTTCTAGAGGTAGCGCGCTTGGATTTACTTTGACTCCTCCAGAAAAAGATAAGTTGCAAACCACCAAATCTGAGTTGATGGATGATATAGCGGTACTTTTGGGTGGTAGAGGAGCGGAGAAATTGATTTTTAATGAACTAACGGCTGGGGCAAGTAGCGATATTCAAAAAGCTACAAAGGTTGCCAGAGCTATGGTGATGGATTTTGGCATGAGTCCTTTGGGTCCAATGAACTTTAGTCCACAATATGAAGTTTCATACAGTACTCCATGGGGAGAACCTGCAAAAATTTCGGAAAAACTTCAAGAAA
>PCSQ01000017.1 GCA_002772455.1 Candidatus Beckwithbacteria bacterium CG23_combo_of_CG06-09_8_20_14_all_47_9
CGGAGGTGGACGTCCAGTTGACCGACCAATTGGGCCGGGTGCGGGAAGTGGTCCGGTCCATGAACCTGCCGATTTTTGAAGTCGAAGGGTTTGAGGCCGATGACGTGATCGGGACTTTGGCGGTTCAGGGGACCCGGCATTCGCCGGGTAAACTAGAAACAGTGATTGTGACCGGCGATAAAGATGCCCTTCAGTTGGTTTATGATGGGAAAGTGCTGGTGTACGTGCCGGCGCGGGGTAAAATCCCGGCAAAAATATATGATGAGGCGGCGGTGGAAGAGCGGCTGGGAGTGAAGCCGGGGCAAGTGACCGATTTAAAAGCCTTAATGGGAGACAGCAGTGACAATATTAAAGGCGTGGCGGGGATCGGGCCGAAGACGGCGGCCGAGATGATTAAAAAATTTGGCAGGGTTGAAGAAGTGTATAAACATTTAAACCAGTTGAGCCCGGCGATTGCCAAAAAAATGACTGACGGTTATGAAGAAGCGGTCCGAAGTAAACATTTAGTGACGATTGTGACTGATGTGCCGATTACTTTGGATTTAGATGCCTGCAAAGTGAGCGATTACGACCAAAAAGGGGCAATGAAGTTGTTTGAAGAACTGGGGTTTAAATCTTTAATTAAAAAGTTGCCGAAGGAAGTCCGGCCCAATCCGCAGATAGGGTTGTTTTAATTTCAGTTTCTTTCATAAAATGCCATTCTTTGAAAATAAAGTTAGGGGTAATAATGTTTTTTAGCGGAAACTTTTCAGTAATTTCAAATTTTTCGGCAAGATAATCAATGGCAACGGATCTTTGTTTATTACCTAAACATGAATCATAGAACATGATGGCGGAATCTTTTTTCATAAACGGGCTTACCTGATTGATAAATCGGCGCGTAAATTCCGCTCCGTCCGGACCGCCAAAATCGCTTAAAGCATAAGTAGTTGACGGATTGGCAACATTTGGAGCGGCGACGGTCGGACCATTCCAAACAATGTAATCGAATTTTATATTTTTAACCGGAGCGAATAAGTCTCCGATCCTGAATTCGATTTTGCGTTCTAAATTGTTTAAGATCGCATTAAATTTAGCATATTCAATCGCCCTGGGATTAATGTCAATCGCATAAACTTTTTTTGCCTTATCGGCGCAGAATAAGGCGATGGCCCCGGAGCCGGTGGCTAAATCCAAAACAACATCGCCTTTTTTAATCTTAAGCCGGTTGATAATTTGCGGGGTTTCGTGCGGCAGGATTGCCCAAACCTGGTCGGAAACCTCTTTTTCCCAGAAAAAGAGTTCAATATATTTTCTAAAATCTTGCCGCAGCAGCTTTATTAAAGCCGCCCGGCAACTTTTGATCAGTTTGGTGTTTTTGGTAAGCATACAATGATTGCTTTGAATGCATGCTAGCATTTATATTTTTATTATCAACTCAACCGGGAAAGTTAAGATATAATAGGCTGATGAAAGTAGCCTTGGTCCATGACTATTTGAGCGAGTTCGGCGGGGCCGAACGGGTGTTATTAGCGCTGTCTGAAATTTGGCCCGAAGCGCCGATTTATACCGCGTTTTACCGGAAACATTCTCCGGCTTGGGAGTATTTTAAGGATAAAAAAATCATCACCAGTTGGGCGCAAAAAATCCCATTTTTCTCCAGCAAATTGTATTCACCGCTGCGGTTTCTGGCGCCCAAAATCTGGTCGAGCTTTGATTTTTCTAAATATGACTTAGTGATTAGTTCTTCCAGCTGGTATATCACTAAAGGTTTTAACGAGATTTGCTACTGTCACACGCCGCCGCGCTGGCTTTACGGTTACCGCACCTCGGTTGACTGGCAAAAGTATTGGCCGGTACGGGTTTATGGAAATATCATCGGTTATTTTATGCGCCTCTATGATTTCCGCCAGGCTCAAAAAGTGAAATATTTTATTGCCAATAGCGAGGAAGTGAAACAAAGAATTTGGAAGTTTTACCGGCGGGAAAGTATAGTGATCTACCCGCCCGTGGAGCTTGAGCAGTGTCACAGTGCCACAGTGTCACAAAAAAGCGATTACTATTTAATCGTTTCCCGACCGGTGGGGGGCAAGGGGATAGAGCTGGGGCTGGCCGCGGCAAAAAAATACGGCTTTAAGTTAAAAGTAGTTGGCGGCGGGGCGGTGACTGACGGTGAGCTGGTAAAACTATATTCTCAAGCTAAAGCATTTCTGGCGCTTTCCCGCGATGAAGATTTTGGAATTACGCCTGTCGAAGCCATGGCTTGCGGCTGTCCGGTGATTGCTTATAATGGCGGCGGCTATAAAGAAACGGTGATTCACGGCAAAACCGGAGTATTGTTTAATGATTATTCAGCGGCCGGTTTATGGCAGGCAATAAAAAAGTTAGAGGCAATTAAAATTAAATCCAGTGATTGTTTCGCCCAAGCCAAGAAATTTTCCAAAGTGCGGTTTAAGCGGGAGATTAAAGAATTCGTGGAAAACAGAGTAAAATAATGAAATTAACTGTTGGTTTTACTTATAACCTTAAAAGAGAACGTGGGGAGATTGAGTTTGATTCCCCCGAGGTCATTAGCCTAATTAAGAAGGCAATTGAGCAATTGGGGCATAAAGTGATTCTGATCGAAGCGGATTTAAACGCCTATGACCGGTTAAAAAAATTAAAAGGGAAGGTGGATATTGTCTTTAATATCGCCGAGGGGCTGGGTGGGAGCGGACGAGAGGCACAGATACCGATATTTTGTGAAATGCTGGGTATACCCTATACTCACTCCCGTCCGACAGTCCACGCTTTAGGGCTGGATAAGACTTTGACCAAAAAAGTGATCGCCGGCGCCGGAGTGCCTGCGCCCAAGTCTCTGTTGATAACAACTTTTAAAGCCGCCGCCCAAATAAATTTAGGCTTTCCTTTAATCATCAAGCCCAATCGGGAGGGTTCGAGCCTGGGAGTTTTTGACAAAAACGTGGTGGAGAATAAGTCTCAACTCTATAAGCGGTTGAGGTTAATGCTTAGGCAGTTTCGACCGGTAATGGTTGAGGAGTACATTGACGGCCGGGAGTTTACCGTCTCACTTTTAGGGGACCAGCCGGAAGTGCTGCCAATTCTGGAACAAAAGTTTGCCTTTCTGCCAAAGGGTTTTCACCGGATCGCCGGTTATGAGTTGAAATGGCTTTATGAAGACAGGTTAACCGATCAGGCTGAGGCTTACGCTTGTCCGGCAAAACTGATAAGACGGCAAATTCAAACAATCAAGGCGTTATCGGTTAAAGTATTTAAAACTTTGGAGGTAAATGATTGTGCCCGGATCGATTGGCGCATGGGACGAACAGGCAGGTTTTATTTTTTGGAAATTAATACCTTGCCGGGATTAAATTTTTCCGGCAAGGAAATCAGCTATTTTCCGCTTTCGGCCCGGGCCGCCGGTTATGATCTGACTAGGGTGGTGGATATAATTTTAACCTCGGCATTAAGACGGTTTAATCTGTTAAAATAAGTCATGCCGGAATTACCCGAGGTCGAGACGATCAAAAGACAGCTGGATAGGGTTTTGGTGGGACAAAAGATAAAACTGGTGGAAAAATTACACAAAAAAAGCTTTCAGGGAGAGTCCCTGAAGGTCATGGGCAAAAAAATCGTGGCGGTGAAGAGAAAAGCCAAAATGATTTGGATTGATTTGGAGGGGGATTTGAACTTACTGGTCCATTTAAAAATGACCGGGCAGTTGATTTATCAGGGTGAGGTTGGCAAGCACACACGGGTAGTGTTTGAGCTTAGCCGCGGCCGGTTGATTTTTAACGACTTACGGAAATTTGGCTGGATTAAAGTGGTGACGAACCAACAATTACAGGAACATTTTACCAAATTACCCCCGGACGTGGTGGACAGGGAGTTTACGGTGAAGTATTTAGAGAAAATTTTGGCCAGTACCGGGCGGGCAATAAAATTAGTGCTACTGGATCAGCAGAAGACGGGGGGAATTGGTAATATTTATGCTAATGAGGTTTTGTTTTGTAGCGGGATTGATCCCCGGCGGCCAGCCAATAAAATTATAGGACTGGAGGTTCGGTTCCTACATAAATACGTCAGGCAAGTAATTAACCAGGGGATTAAGGCCGGCGGAACTACGGCCAGTGACGAAAACTTTGTTAATGTTTTTGGTAAGCCGGGCCGGTTCCAAAACCAGCTGCTGGTTTATGAGAACAAAACCGTTTGCCGCCGCTGCGGGGCAAAAATTATTAAGATAAAATTGGGCGGCCGGGGGACGTACTTCTGCCCCAAGTGTCAAAAATGATCATAAAAAGTTTGATTTTGCAAAACTTCAGAAGCTATAAAAAACAAAACTTTGATTTTTCCGGCAGCACCACTTTAATTATTGGCAACAATGGCGTCGGTAAAACCAATCTGTTGGAGGCAATTTTTTTACTGGCGACCGGGTCCAGCTTCCGGGCGGAAAAAGATGAGCAGATGATGCTTTATGGCCAGGAGTTCGGGAGGGTAATTGGGGAAATTCACCTCGGAGGTGAAAAATCCGCCACCTCCGAGGTGGTTTTAGGCGTTGTTTTGACTAAACCCAAGCGGTTTTTTATTAACAATGTGGCCAAAAGAAAAATGGATTTTATCGGCCGCCTGCGCTGTGTTTTGTTCCGGCCGGAAGACATCGACTTAATTTTGGGCAGTCCGTCGATCCGCCGTCACTACCTGGATTTTGTTTTGGAGCAGGCCGACCGGGAATACCGGCGTTCGAGCCTCTCTTATAAAAAAGGCCTGCGCCAGAGAAATAAATTGCTGGAGCGGCTGCGCAACGGCCAAGCGGAAAGACGGCAGCTGCTGTTTTGGGATAAATTGCTGATTAAAAATGGCGGGGAAATTACTGCCAAACGAGAAGAATACTTGAATTTTGTCGGCCAAAAAATTGCCAAGAGGGGAATGCCGCTTAAACTTTTATATGATAAAAGCGCGATTTCCGAGGCCCGCCTGAAACAGTATGAGCGCAATGAAGTGGCGGCGGCTAAAACCCTGGTCGGGCCGCACCGCGACGAGTTTAGGTTTATTTACCAAAGAGCCGGCAAACTGGAAAAAGATTTAAGCCTTTACGGCAGCCGGGGCGAACAGCGGATGGCGGTTTTTGGCTTGAAGCTGGCGGAATTGGAGTATGCCGCCGCGCCGCTGCTTTTGCTCGATGACATCTTTTCGGAACTTGATTATGAACACCGGGAGACCGTGCTTAAACTTTTGGAAAAACAGCAGACGATTATTACGACGACCGATGAACACTTAATTCCGGAAAAGTATAAGCGGAAAATTGACAAAATAAAACTCTGATAGAATGAACCGATCAAGAATGCCGCCAAAAAAGCGCTCGACGACGGTTTTACCAAGTACACGTCGACGACAGGAATTCCGGAACTGAAACAGGTTTTGGTCAAAAGGACGACCAGGATTTTTGCCACCGGCTATTGGAAGAAGGCGGTGTGGCTGTCACCCCGGGCTTGCCGTTTGGGGCAGAGGGATTTATCCGCTTCAGTTTTGCCAATGCTCCGGATCAAATTAAAAAAGGCATGGATAGTTTGAAGCAATTTGCGGAGCAAAACTAAGGCCGGGTGACCAAGTTCGGCGCGAGGAAAACGGGGCAGATGAAGGTGCGGTTGTATACCAAAATTGCCTGGCAGGTACACTTCTTTAAAAATATGTTTTTGCGACCTTCAGGTTCTCACCCTGAAGGTGAAACGGCAGGTAGTAATTTTGGGCACGTGGTCCGCTTGTTTTTTGGCCTGTCCGGCACCGGTAAAACCGAGAATACCCGGATGGCCAGCGCCGATTATCATAAATTAGCGCCGTTTAACTTGATGGTACCCAAGAAGTTTAACCCCCGCGATACCTGGATGGATAAAGTCGCCTACGAGCGGGAAGCCAAAAAACTGGCCGGATTATTTGACCAAAACTTCAAGCGGTTTGAAAAATAGGGTAAGATAAGTTATGGTCAAGATTAAGAAAGTTGAGGCAATGGAAGTACTGGACTCGCGCGGCAATCCGACGGTGGCGGTATGGGTAGAAGCAGGCGGGAAAATTGGTCAGGCGATCGTGCCAAGCGGGGCGTCAACCGGCAGTCACGAAGCGGCGGAATTGAGGGACAATGACAACCGGCGGTTTTTTGGTAAAGGGGTGTTGCAGGCCGTCCAAAACGCGGAGAAGATGATCGGGCCGGCAGTGATCGGCACCGACGTTACCGACCAGGAACAGATCGACGAAATTATGATTGAACTGGACGCCACGGAAAATAAAACCCGTTTGGGGGCGAACGCCATTCTGGGGGTAAGTTTAGCCGCCGCCCGGGCCGCGGCAGAGATTAATCAGCAGCCGCTCTATGTTTATTTACGCCAAAAGTTTTTTAAAGACCAGGGCGATACCTGGCTGATGCCGGTGCCGCAGCTTAATCTTTTAAACGGCGGCAAACACGCCTTGGGTTCGGCGGACCTGCAAGAGTTTATGATTGTGCCTTTGGGAGCGTCAGATTTTAGTGAGTGTTTGCGTTGGTCGGCGGAGATTTACCAGATTTTAAAGAAAAACTTATTGGCTAAAAGTTTAAGCGTGGGCGTGGGTGACGAGGGCGGCTTTATGCCGAAAATGGCCACGAACGAGCAGATGCTTAATTTACTGGTTGAGGCGATAAATCAGTCCGGTTACAAAGCCGGGGAGCAAGTCGGTATTGCCTTGGACCCGGCGGCCAGCGAGATTTTTGAGAGCGGCGAGTATATTTTAAAAACCGAGAATAAAAAATTATCCAGCTTGGGTTTAATCGGCGTTTACGAAGAATGGTTAAAACAGTATCCGATTGTTTCGATTGAGGATGGTTTAGCCGAGGATGACTGGGTCAACTGGAAGCTAATGACCGAAAGATTAGGCAGTAAAATTCAGATCGTGGGCGATGATTTGTATGTCACCAATAAATCCCGCCTTGAGCGGGGAATTAAGGAAAAAGCCAGCAATGCGGTTTTGGTGAAGCTAAACCAGATCGGGACTTTGACGGAAACTGCCGAGGTGATTAACTTGGTCAGAAAAAATGACTGGGCGGCGGTCGTGTCGCACCGCTCCGGGGAAACCGAGGACAACTTTATTGCCGATTTGGTAGTGGCGGCCGGCACCGGCCAGATCAAAACCGGCGCCCCCTGCCGGAGCGAGCGGGTGGCCAAGTACAACCGGCTGCTAAAAATCGAAAAAGAATTGGGTGAACTGGCGATGTTTACTAATCCATTTAGGAAATGAACTATTAGTGTACATAGTTGACAGAGTGTACATTTAGTGTTAGAGTAAGATATATGAGCATGGTAATCCCAGCGACGGTGGCCAGAAACAATTTTTTTGATATTTTAAACAGAATACTATATGGTAACGAAGTGTTTTACATAACGAAAGCTGGTACGAAAGCTATGGTAAAGATGTCAAAATATCCCTCTACAAATAAGATACTAGATCGTCTGTCGGACAAGGCTCGGGTTAAAACTCAAAAAGTTTAAGCGGGAGCAAAGTGACGGCACTTCAATTATACGAATGATCGTAGTGAAGATATTACCAATTCATCGATTAATTGGTAATGGTTATTGGGCGGGAGTTTCTTGGGGTTGAAGTTTTGCCAATCTTCCAGCGATGAAATTTCGCCCACGAGCTATATCCTCTTTTCTTAGTATCGTTACTTGAAGATTTGGATCAGCCACTTGTTTGTCTAGAAGTTGAAGCCATGCTTGGAGCATTTCCGGGGTTTCATTTTCCACCTCGTCATACCACGGTTTTTCTTTTGGTAATGAATCAGTCTCACTCATCTTGAGTTGATCTTACTGTGTGTGTGGATATGTCAATATGAGGAGAAATTTAGTAAAATAGGGAATGAAAAAGCGGGTGTGCTTGGTGATTTTGGACGGGTGGGGACTGCGGGACCGGGACGAGGGCAATGCCATCCGTCAGGCCAAGACGCCGAATTTTGAGCGGTTGTGGCATGCCAATCCGCACGCGGTTTTGCATGCTTCCGGAGAAGCAATGGGGTTGCCCAAGGGCCAAATGGGAACGAGTGAAATCGGCCACATGACTATGGGTTCGGGCCGGATCATTTTCCAGGACTTGCCGAAAATCAGCCAGGCGATCGAATCGGGGGAATTTTTTACCAATTCATCGATTAATCGATTAATCGGTAATATCAAGCAAAGAAATTCAACTTTACATTTACTGGGCTTGGTGTCTGACGGCGGAGTGCATTCGCATTACAGCCATTTGTTTGCCTTAATTAAAATGGCCAAAGATTTGGGATTAAAAAAAGTGATGGTTCATGCTTTTACCGACGGCCGGGATTGCTCGCCGCGGTCCGGTTTGGGCTTTATTGAGGATTTAGAGCGGCAGGCAAAAGTTGCCAGCGTTTCCGGGCGGTACTTTGCCATGGACCGGGACCATAATTGGGAGAGAACAGACAAAGCTTATCGATTGTTAACCAGGGGGCAGCCAAGCCAAACAATTGCCAGTGAAATTATTAGAATAAGATATGCTAAAAAAATTACTGATGAGTTTATTAAACCAACGCGGACAAAAGATTTTCGGCCAGTCAAGACTGGAGACGGCGCGATATTTTTTAATTTTAGGAACGACCGGCCGCGACAGTTATTAGAAAGATTTTTGGAAAAAGGTCCGAAAGGGGTAGAGTGGCTGACTTTGACCCGGTATAAGCCGGAATATCCGGTGGCGGTGGCGTTTCCGCCGGTGGAATTAAATAACTCTTTGGGAGAAATTTTAGCCAGAAATAAAATTAAACAGCTGCGGGTGACGGAAACGGAAAAATTTGCCCATTTAACTTTTTTCTTAAACTGCAAGCGGGAAGAAGCGTTTGAGGGTGAGGATCGGATTATGATCGATTCATATTCGGATATTGCCACCCATGACGAGAAACCGCAGATGCGGGCGCGGGAGATTACCGCCGAAATTTTGCAGGCAATGAGGGAGAAAACGCACGAGGTGATTTTTGCCAATTTGTGCAACGCGGATATGGTCGGCCACAGCGGCAATTTTCCGGCGACTGTTAAGGCGGTCGAAACGATCGATGAATGTTTGGGAAAGCTGGGAGCGGCGGCGAGGGAAAATAATTATGATTTGCTGATTACCGCCGACCACGGCAATGCCGAGGAGTTAAAAACCAGCCACACGATTAACCCGGTACCTTTCATTATTCAAAGCCGGCAGTGTAGGAAGTTAAATCGGGATGAGGCAGGATTGGTCGATATTGCCCCGACAGTGTTAAAGCTTTTAGGAATTGTCCAACCTAAAGAGATGACCGGCGAGAGTTTGGTATAATCGAAGCCAGATGATTAGTAAAGGCAC
>PCSQ01000049.1:0-276 GCA_002772455.1 Candidatus Beckwithbacteria bacterium CG23_combo_of_CG06-09_8_20_14_all_47_9
TGCTGGTTTTTGATGCCAAGCCGCTCAAATTAACCATCAAAGACGATCAGCCCCGCCGCCGGGTAGTGGCCGCTTTAACCGGGGACAACCAATTAATTTTTATGGTGATTTTATCTCCCGATTCCAACTATGCCGGGCCGTTATTAGCCGAAACCCCCAAGCTGGTTTTAGGGATCAATCCGAAAATAAAGACAGCGATCAATTTAGACGGCGGTTCGGCCTCGGCGTTTATCAGCCGGGATATCACTCTCAAAGAATATTCACCCATCGGCGGTT
>PCSQ01000049.1:287-2137 GCA_002772455.1 Candidatus Beckwithbacteria bacterium CG23_combo_of_CG06-09_8_20_14_all_47_9
ACTAAATTATGAAGTTAATTCTGGTTTTATTGTTTCCGGTGCTGTTAGTGGTTGGTTCTTGGTATACGCCCTGGAGTCGGCCGCAGGGCACGATCACCGTCTCCGGTGAAGCCAAACAGCAAATCGATAACCAAATTGCCCGTTTTAATGTCAGTGTCAGCCAAACCGATAAAGATAAACAAACAGCCGTTGAAGCGGTTAATGCGGAGATGGATAAAATTATTAAGGCGGTTAAAGCATTCGGGATCGAGTCTAAAGACTTAACCACTCAAAACGTTTCTGTCTACGAAACCGCCGAGCCGGAAATTTTGATTTATCCGCCCCGCCCCCGGTCGGGCGAGAAAGAGTGGCAGGCAAGTAATAGTCTTGAAATAATTTTACGGGAAGTGGATCAAGCTTCGGCTCTAACCGATTTATTGCAGGGTTTTCCTTTAGCCCAAGTTTCGGGGCCGAGTTTTAGTTTGGACAATGCCAGTGATAATGATACCGAACTTTTGACCCAAGCGGTTGAGCCGGGCAGCAGCCAAACCTCAAAAACCGTCACCGTTGTCTTCGAATTGAAATGACGTCAGTCATTTCTCGTAAGCTACCTAAGTTCCCTAAGTTACTTACCTATATAATTTTAGCCGCCTCGCTTTTTCTAAACGTGTTTTTGCTCAACCGGCCGGCGGCTGATTCCGGAATTAAAGTCATCGGGGTAATCGACGGCGACACTTTAGTTTTAGATGGCAAAGTTAAATTACGTCTGCGGCAGGTGGACGCGCCGGAACTGGAATACTGCGGCGGGGAGGCAGCGAAAAAACAGCTGGAGGCTTTAGTTTCAGAAAAAAGCGTTCGCGTCGAAGAAAAAATTATGGACCAGAGCGGCCGGCCGATGGCTTTGGTTTATGTCGGCAGCACTTTAATTAATCAAATTATGCTCGAGTCCGGTTGGGCCCGCTATCACAGCGATAAAACCACCCGGACAGAGATTTTAAAAACCGCCGCCAATCAGGCTAAAAACGATAAACTGGGTTTGTTCGGGATCTGTGTTCAAACCGAAAATCCGGATAACCCTGAATGCAATATTAAAGCCAATATTGATAAGAGCACCAAGACCCGTTTATATTACTTGCCCGGCTGTGTCCAGTATAAAACCACGCTGGTGGAAAAAGACCTAGGCGAAGACTGGTTTTGCAGCGAAAAAGAAGCCAGGGAAGCCGGTTTCTCAAAAGCCAAAACCTGCCGTTAATTTACTTTTTATAACCCCATATTTTTATCAACCCCTTAAAAATTGACAACTTTATTATTAAAATGTTAAAATCTTAACAATCATGGTTAAAATAAATGAAAAAATTTTGGATTTTAGTTTAGACGCTTTTTATAATAATAATCTTAAAAAGATTAAACTCTCTGAATATAAAAACAAGTGGCTGATTTTGTTTTTCTATCCGGCCGATTTTACTTTCGTTTGCCCAACAGAGCTTGAAGAGCTGGCCGAAAACTATAACGAATTCAAAAAACTCGGCGCCGAGGTTTTATCGGTCAGCACCGACACTGCCTTTGTTCACAAGGCCTGGCATGATAATTCGCCGGCTATAAGAAAAGTAAAGTTTCCGATGGCAGCCGACCCAACCGGCAAACTTTGCCGGGAATTTGGAACTTATATAGAAAACGAAGGTTTATCTTTAAGAGGCACTTTTATCGTTGACCCGGACGGAGTTTTAAAAACATTAGAAATGCATGACAATAATATTGGCCGCAGCGCCACGGAACTTTTGCGAAAACTGCAGGCGGCTAAATTTGTCAGAGAAAATAAAGGCAATGTCTGCCCGGCCAATTGGAAACCGGGAAAGAAAACTTTAAAACCG
>PCSQ01000020.1:0-1914 GCA_002772455.1 Candidatus Beckwithbacteria bacterium CG23_combo_of_CG06-09_8_20_14_all_47_9
TACTCCGGCAGCGGTGTTGGTACTCCGGCAGCGGTGTTGGTCACCATTAACTGCTGGGACGAGTATTGGTTGAGTTTTTTCCGGGCGATTAAATAGAACGATTGGCCCAGAGCGCAAAGCAGGGCAAAAAGGCTGCCGAGTTTCCAGGTAGATAAAGCATTGGGTTGGAACAGCAGCAAGAGAGATAATATACCTAAGCCCAGACTGATAAAGTTAAATTTATTAGCCTTTTCTTTCAAGAAAATGAACGCCAGGACCGGAGTCAGAATCGCAAACGAGTAGAAAATAAACATAGCCGTGGAGATTTGAGTGTAAATAATGGCATAGGTAAAGAAAAAATTAGTTAGGGCGTAGCCAAAGATGGCAGCTAGAGTTAACAGTAGTAAACTTTTCTTGTCAAAAAGGAATTTAGATTTAGATAGCTTAAAATAAATCCCGGCGATTAAAAAAGCAAACAGATAACGCATCAGGGTTTGGGCGCTGGGTTCGACTTTGGCGGCATTTAAAAACCGGATGAAGATCGATAACGAACTATAGATTAAGGCAGAGGCGAGGAGGTAAAAAATGCCTTTGGTGGATTGAGTCATTAACCTATTATATGATATTTGACGGAATGCGTAAAACGTGTAATATAATATAGATAGGGAAAAATGAAAAGAGTAATTGATATTCCTATAAGCGGTCCGGTGGTGAGTAGTCCGGATATTTTATCGGGGACACCAGTAATCAAAGGCAGCAGAATTCCAGCGGCGTTGGTGCTTGAGTTGATGCGCCGCGGTTATAGTTTACAGCTGATTAGAACAGAATATCCATCTTTATCAACGCGTAAACTGAATGATTTTTTAGCTTTGATATCAAGATCAATGGATGTCCGGCAACCGGCGGTTTAAACTTCTTTTAGATGAGATGATGCCCCGGAGGGAACGGTTCCCTCATTTAAACAATTTCCATGATTTGAAGCATATAGTTCATGATATGAAAAAGCCGGGAATTAAGGATTCGCAGATAATTATGATGGCCAAGCGGAATGGTAGAAATATTGCTGACTAAAAATGTTAAGCATTTTATCGGCAGCTGCGGTGACAAGAAGGTTGATTTAATCGGTGTGGGAGACTTGGTCGGTTTTGAAGAAATTGATCGAAAAGTGTCGGCCTATCTTCGGAAAAGAAAGACAAGGAAGATGACCGGAATTTTCCAAAACATTGTTCAATCTTCAAGGAGACAATAATAATAGTCACTACGCCGATTTTTTGTTGATTTGCCTTTTCAGGAAAAGTTGGGGTTGACAGGAATTTGGATTTGCGAGATACTTGAAAAAATGCCGGTCACACTTTCAGATTTACCCGAATAGCCTTGGTGGGGCAAGGGAACTCCGGTCCACCAGAATAACGGTTTCATGCGTCGGGGGGCTGTACTGTCATGACTTTGTCTACACCCGGGATTCGTTTATTTCTAATTTTCAGGGCAAGGTGATGATCAGCAATTTTTCCGAGCGTCAGCGCCAGCCGGAAGCCGAAGCCCGAAAAGCCCAGTTTAAACAATTGCCGTATAAGATTAACATTTTGCCGGACCAGGCTTTTGCCGAGGGCGGCGAGTTTTTGTATGCGCCTAAAGAGAGTTTATTATTTTGCGGCCAATCGAGAAATAATGCTTTAGGCAACCGGCTGGTGGCCCGGTGGCTGAAAATTAAATACTGGTTTACCGTCATTTCCCACGGTTATCATTTAGACACGGTTATGGCTTTGGTTAAAGATCGGAGCGACCGCGTTAAAGCCGTTTTGGTCTGTTGGGACCGAATCAAAAATAAGCGGCCGTTAGCCGCTTTTTTAATGGCCCGGAAAATTCCGGCGTTTACGGTTGAACCAGTCGACAGTATCGGCAATGGGGTTTTAGGGACTTTGGCGATTAACTGTT
>PCSQ01000020.1:2022-2197 GCA_002772455.1 Candidatus Beckwithbacteria bacterium CG23_combo_of_CG06-09_8_20_14_all_47_9
GAGCTTTAGCCGGGGGTCAAACGGATTGGGTAAAATACAATCCGGAGTGGGATTTTTAACCAGAGCGGCCAGAGCTTTAACCGCGGCCAGTTTCATTTTAGGCGTAATTTGAGATACTTTGGCGGTAAACGCGCCTTTAAAGATGTAGGGAAAACACAATAAATTATTAACTTGA
>PCSQ01000023.1 GCA_002772455.1 Candidatus Beckwithbacteria bacterium CG23_combo_of_CG06-09_8_20_14_all_47_9
CCAGCATGGCTTTACGGATAAATACCTCCCGGTTTCTGAAACCGTAGGAAATTCTTTTAACCAGCTTTAACTTGGTGTTGACCCCCTCGGTAAAACCGTTGGTGGTTCTTTTGTCAAAAAAGTTGAGGATGGGTTCGTACCAGCGGGCCAGCGTCCGGCCCCACTTTTTTAAATCCCGGTCATGGCTTTCAGCCATCCGGGCAATTAAACCGTCCAGGATTTTGGCCGCCTTGGCTTTGTTCCTCTGCCGGTACATATCTCTTAATGTTTCCTTAGCCTGCCAGTAAACCCGAAGCGAGGGGAAAGAGCTAAACCAAGCTTTGAGTTTTAAGTGTTCCAGGTTGGTTAAATCTTCGCGGTTAATCTCGAATAAACCCTTGGGTAATTTGTACCCCCGGCCGATCTGGGCGGCAAGGGCCGTCCGTTCTTCATTGATCTGCCATTTGGCGTACTGTAAGACATGGAAACGGTCAGCCACGACTTTAGCCTGGGGAAAATATTTCTTCACGCACAGCCGGTTTTCCCGGGATAAATCTATGGCTACTTCTTTGATCCGGGAGTAAATATTGGGCGGGATCCACTTTACCGCCCGCCATAAAGTCAGCCGGGTGTCATCGGGCAAGATGGTCTTTAACTTTTTACCGGAAACATTGGTTAAAACCCGGATCATGTCGTGGCCGGAAAAAGAGATCTCGTCCATGCCCAGAGAAATATCTTCGTTGTTGGTCAGCTCCTCCGACCAATCCCAGATAAAGGGTGTCACTTTTTCGGTTAAGTAGCGCCGGGAAGAATGGTAGCCGATACCGGTTTGTTTCGTTGCCGCCCGGAATGACCGGTCAACCAGGTGGGATAAAACCTGCTCCTTGGCCGGTTGGCTGATTCGGTGGCGGTATTTGATTCCCCCGATCCTTTCGGTAAATACCCGGCCGCAATGGTCACAGTCAAACCGGCGCTTGGTCAATGACAGCAAGCTTAACCGGGAACCGATGCGGATGTGTTTAATCCGTTGGTGTTTGAAGTAGCCGTGTACTTGGGAACAGCGGCGGTGGCACCGGGGACAGTCGGCAGTTCTCCTTCTGGGAGTGACGGCAAAGATGAGTTCGGGACCGGTGGTTTCAATGCCATTGATTTTAAAGGCTTGCAGTCCCAGCAGTCGTTTGAGAGAATATTCCCTGGCGGTAAACCTCCATTGCTAATTGGTGTTTACCGCTTATTTTATTGGGTTAAGTCAAGCTAAAATCCGTAGGTACCGATTTACCCCGCCTGTTACCTTGAGGGAAGAAAACCACACTTAAAGACGAAGAGCCAATCGGGGATTGACAAATTAACAAAGAAAAGGCAATACAGGATATAGATGTACTTTAATCGGTATTTTTAGTACAATATCATTATTATTTATGATTAAAGCAACTCATCAGTCTTTGAATCAAATTATCGATCAGCTGAAACTATACCGGCCGGAAAAGATTATTCTTTATGGATCTTTGGCGCGGGGTGAGGCGGCCAACGACATTGATTTGCTGGTGATTAAAAAGACAAAAAAAAACTATTTTGACCGCCTGCGGGAAATAAACCAGCGGTATTTAGATCGATGGAGAAGCGGAATCCCGGTGGATTTAACCGTTTACACTCCGGCTGAATTCGCTCTGGCCAAGCGGGAGAAACGGGTGTTTATCGATCAAGTGGAAAAATATGGCCAAGTTGTCTACCAAAAGACGGTATAACCAGAGTGATGTTTCCGGTTGGATCAAACAGGCGGAAGATGATTGGAGCTGGGCCAAGGCCAGCTTTAGGGAAAAAGAATATAAAGGGGCTTGTTTTGTCGCTCACCAGCTGGCGGAGAAATCTTTGAAAGCGTTGATTTTTGCCCTGACTCCGAAATTTGCCCCGACAGACTTGAAAAAACTGCACACTCACGATTTGTTCAGCCTGACTAAGCAGGTTGAGGCCGGTTTGGGTAAGTGTCCGGCCGTTGTCCGCCGAGCCTGCGAGGTTTTGAACGATTATTATATGTCCTCCAGATATCCGGATGTGCATGAAGCCGTTGGAGAGTATACGGCAGAGTTAGCTGAAAAA
>PCSQ01000044.1:0-239 GCA_002772455.1 Candidatus Beckwithbacteria bacterium CG23_combo_of_CG06-09_8_20_14_all_47_9
CGGCCTGTCGATATTAACTTTGATAGTTGGCTTTTTTACCGGCAGTTATTACACCACTCAAAAACAATCCCAGTTATTAACCCAGGGTACAGTTACCCGGATCATTGATGCCGATACTATTGAGCTAAATAACAATATCTCTGTCAGATTAAACGGCATTTCCTACCCGGAAAAGAACGGAGTTTTTAACCTTCTCTCAAGTAACCGAGTCTATGTTTGCGGCGGAGTTTTTCCCCGAT
>PCSQ01000044.1:260-2114 GCA_002772455.1 Candidatus Beckwithbacteria bacterium CG23_combo_of_CG06-09_8_20_14_all_47_9
GTGGCTGATTCAATAATGGAAACGCACCAGGAATTAAGAGAGAGGCATCCTTCAACCGCCCCTCGTCTTTCAGGGGATTTAATCAAATTAAAACAATTTCCCTTTGTCTTTTTTACAATGGACGCTGTAACCAAAAATGTTAGAAAATTGCCTACAAAAGCTCAACTGCCGCAAGTAGTCGAATGGTTTTTATCTCAAAATATTCTACCTGTAGATGCAGAGATGCATTTGGTTTTTGTTTAAGTCCCTTAGTTAGAAGTTGTCCAAAAACCCGAACCCGGCTATAATCCCTGCTTGCCTATGACAGAATACTTTCATGCCGAAAACCTATTGATTTGGGGAGCCAAAAGTGTCGGCGTTTGTGAAGCCGGTGAAATTTTTAGGAAAAAATTAACCAAACCTCACTTTCGAATGTTTGGCCCGACCATTCCCGCTGAAGTCCAGAAATTAATCGGCGCCGGCGCCCCGGAAGTAGAAAGATACCGTCGGGGTTTATCCTTAAAACTCATTGAAAATTCGCCCAACCCAATGCCAATGATCGGCAAACCCAGCTCTATGTTTTTATTTATCGATCACGAGCAAAATATTTTTCTGGATTATTTAGTTGAAGCACCCAATTTTCATCGAGACCATACGGTTCACCATGAATTCATGGAGCAATTTGACTTAACCAGCGGCGCCAATAAATACCACTTGGCTAACTTGTTTACCCGTGACAGCATGTGGTCCGGACACGCCGCCACCTTGGTACAACCCTATAAAGGATTGGATTATAGTTATGTAATTCTTTTGGATAGATTTTCCCGGGCAAAATCAAAAACAAAATTAGACGGCTTAATTATCAATGCCTTGCACGAAAACTGTGTGATTCCGGTTACTGCCAGGGGGCAGATAATTCCTAGGGGGGCCTAAATTTTCAGTTTTATCGTTTTCTCAAACTTCTCTTTAAACTTTAACTTGACCAAAGATTCAAGCAAATCCGATTTTTGACAAAAAGGAGTTATTTATCTAAATGACCGGGTAAAAAACGACCGCAAAGATATTTTGAGTTTCGCTGATGCCAAAATTAATCTCAATCATCAAGCTGTAATTAAATCCGGGGAAACAGTCGAAGAAACTTTACTGGAAGATGTTTTACCGGTAGTCGCACCGGAACAGAGTAAAAAAATCTAAAACAATATTTTCACTATTTAAAATCTGTCTCTGAATTTATCACTTCAAAAAAATATTTAGGCAGCGTTAAGGTTGAAGTTACCGGGCCAATAACGATGATTGCCAATTTAACGGCACAGCAAAAATTTGATATCGGTTTATCGGTACTCAAAAAAATTACCGCTGAGGCCAAAATCGGCACAGAAGAATTTATCGGCACCAAGCTATTTAAAGTCAGACAGTTAAGAGACGTGTTTAAAGACAGCAAGATAATTAAACTAGCCAAGGATGACCAGCGGGCACAGGCAATTGCCGAAATCGACTTAGCCGCTAAAACCTGGTTTGCCCAAAATAATTTTTACGGCACCAGCGAAGAACAGGGATTTATTAATTTTTTTGAAGCTTCATTTCTTAATCTGAAAAAACAGTATTCGGAAATAGCTTTAATCAGAAACGAACGCTACTTTAAAATTTTTGACTTTACCGCCGGGCGGGGTTTTGAACCGGATTTTTCGCTGAATTCTCCTTGGACAGCGCTCGCTCCGATGGAGGACGGAGCTCGCGCTGGACTGAAAACTCCAGAACTGTGGCAGGGATTGGAATTGAACCAATATCTGACGTTTTTCAGACGCCCGCCGTCACCAAGTTGGCTACCCTGCCTAATTTTAATAGTATAGCAAATCGTGGATCCGGTAGGTTTTG
>PCSQ01000063.1:0-358 GCA_002772455.1 Candidatus Beckwithbacteria bacterium CG23_combo_of_CG06-09_8_20_14_all_47_9
CGTCGTTATTGGCAGGATTAAGCTTGTTGTGGTTAATTTTTGATTTAGTAAAACGAATTGAACCGAAAGATAAAAAATTACCGTGGTTGGCGTTGGCTAGTTTAGCCATTATGCCTTGGGCAATTCATTTTAGCCGAATCGGTTTTGAATCGCATTTGTCGTTGTTTTGGCTGGTGCTGATGGTTTGGCTGGCAGTTAAAAAAAGTTATTGGGCGGGGTTAACCGGGGTTTTGGGAATTTACAGTTATATTAGTCTGCGGTTGATTGCCCCGGTTTTATTTTTAATTTTTGCCTGGCGCCAAGGGATTAAATATTCGGTTATTGGCTTAATCATTTTGGCAGTTGGCAGTTTATGGTT
>PCSQ01000063.1:368-555 GCA_002772455.1 Candidatus Beckwithbacteria bacterium CG23_combo_of_CG06-09_8_20_14_all_47_9
CCGAATTATATTTTCAGCCAGCAATACCGTTTAAGCAACGACAATTTAATTACTGCACCGATCGGGAAAATTGACAAAGGGCACCGGTTTTTGAGCAATTACTTTGATTTTTTTGAACCCAAGTTTTTATTTACCGCCGGCGATCCCAACTTGCGCCATCATTCCGGTTTCGGCGGGGAGTTATTGC
>PCSQ01000063.1:595-2163 GCA_002772455.1 Candidatus Beckwithbacteria bacterium CG23_combo_of_CG06-09_8_20_14_all_47_9
ACCCAATCGGTTAATGGTTTTGTGGCTGCTGCTGTCACCGGTTGTGGCCGCTTTAGTCAATGAAACCCCGCACGCTTCCCGGGCAATTTATATGATTGTGCCCTTAGCCTATTAAGCCGGCCTCGGTTGGCAAATGCTGGCCAAAAATAAATGGCTGCCGTGGTTAATTATTGCCGGCTTAACCATTAATTTGTTAGTTTATCTTCATGATTATTTTATTCATTACCCAAAATGTTCAGAGTTTGCCTGGATTAAACCCTATAAAGACGCGGCCAAAAAACAGTATGACCGGCCGGTTTACATCAGCCCGGCGCTTTATAAACCGGAGTTATATTTTGCCTATTATCAAAATGACTTAAGTTTATTGAAAACTAATGACCGCTTTTATTATTATCTACCCGGCATTTGTCCGGAAGAGGCTATCTGTCTAAGTTTATTTTGATCTTTATTTTTATTATAGGGCTGTTTTTCAGATTGTGGCAGTTGGGGATACACCCGGCCAATTTGAATCGCGATGAATTAGCTATCGGTTACAATGCTTACAGTTTGATCCAAACCGCCCACGATGAACATGGACAAGGACCTTGGCCGCTGTTATTTCAGTCTTTTGGCGATTATAAACTACCGGGACTTATTTATTTAGTTTATTTTCCGATCAAGTGGTTTGGTTTAAACGCTTTTAGCGTCCGTTTACCAAACGCAATTATCGGTTCAGGTTTAATTCTCATTGTTTATTTTTTAGCCAAAGAAATTTTCAGTAAAAAAACATCAGCGATGTTGACCTCTCTTTTTATTGCTTTTTCTTATTGGCATATTTATGGCTCCCGGTCTGCCTATGAACCGATTGTGGCTTTGACTTTAACTGCCTTGAGTTATTTATTTTTACTTTGGTCAAAAAGAAATCCTAGGTGGCTGGTTGCCTCAGTTTTAACCATGGTTGTCAGTTTTTTTATTTATAACTCTTCTTTGATTGTTGCTCCGTTAATTTTTACCTCCTATTTGATATGGAATCGCCATGATTATTACCAATGCAAATTGTATTTTATTTTCAACTTGACAATTTTATTTGTTACAGTTTTTGGCTATATTGGTTTAACAGCTTCAGTCAACCAGGCAAAAATTAACACGACTTTATTCTCTCGTCCGGAAATAATCGAACAGGTTAATAACAACACCCACTACCTGCATTCAGCCGGATTGCCGTTGCCGCTGGCCAGAATTTTCAGTAACAAGCCGCTTTTTGTATCGTTTTATTTGGTCAAAAATTATTTATCTTCATTTAACCCGGTGTATTTATTTGCGACCGGAGACAATAATCCTTGGCACAGTTTAGAAAATATTAACATGGGCAATTTAAATCTAGTTCTATTGCCGTTGTTTCTGACAGGTATTTATCAGCTTATTCGTTCTCGGCATAAAAAAATAAATGTTAAATTTTTAGCTCTTTTATTATTGATCTCGCCGTTACCTAACATGATTTCCGTGAACGCTCCGGTTACTAACCGGTTAATGGAGTTTCATTTAGGCGTGGAGTTGATCAGCGTTTACGGCTGGCTGGCTTTATCAAA
>PCSQ01000074.1 GCA_002772455.1 Candidatus Beckwithbacteria bacterium CG23_combo_of_CG06-09_8_20_14_all_47_9
TGTCTCGATCTCCACAAACTCTTCTTTAATTAAGTAATCGCGGATAAAGTTCACCATTTTCGAGCGGGTGCGGATAATGTGATTCAAACGGGGGCGGCGCAAATCCAGGTAGCGGTATTTTAACCGGACGGTTTCGTCAATTTCGTGGCCGTCGGTGTCGATCGGGAAAGGCAGTTCCCGGCTGACAGTCACTATTTCCACTTTTGCTGCTTGGATTTCAACCGTACCGGTAGCCAATTTGGGATTAACCAGTTTCTCCGGCCGCTTGACGACTTTGCCGGTTACATAGACAACCGATTCCGGTTTTAAACTTAATTCCCCCTGGTAAACCACCTGGACCAAGCCTGATCGGTCCCGTAAGTCAAAAAACACGATTTTACCGTGGCTCCTGACCGAATTAACCCAGCCTTTTAATAATACCGTCTGATCGACGGCTTGAATCGTCTCTTTAACTAAAGTCCGTTGCATATTTCAATTTTAGTTGACATTATAAAATTTATCCAGTATCCTCAATATTTGAACATGAAACAAAATAACAATCTTTACCGGATTAACTGTTTTACGGCCCTCATTTGGCCGACATTTAATGCGGGAGATTGTTAAAAAAATAATATATGAAAGAATCTTTGAGTTTTGAGTCAACTATTTCCAATCCATATTATTTGGGGCAAGATTTTAATCATGAAATTTTGTCACAATTTGATGCATTAAAACCAATAAAAAAGAAAAAGAACCCAGGAACTACTTATGGCTGGAAAAAAGGTAAAAGACCATCAAAACCGAATACTACTATTGGCGCTGGTATAAATCATACCAAAACCAGTCCAACTTGTTACCCAAAAAAGCCTCCACAACCTAAATCTTAATTTCCTTAATTTTCAACTCTAAGCTTTGATGATTGTTCCAGGAGTTTTGCTCGATCGAGTAAATAATATCGATTAACTGGCCGGGCTTTAACTTAGCGGCCAGCTGACCCTGTCCGAAAGCGATCGCCGTAATCGACTTCAAGTTCGGAACTTGAAGTGCCAACTTGAGATGCTTACTATCCTGCCCAACCGGATAAAAACTCAAGAGTTTAACTTTTTTGGCCAAAAACAGCGGGGCCGGATTGCCAAAGCCAAACGGCTGGAATTTTTCCAATTCTTTAAATAAATCCCAATTAACCTGATCTAAACTCAACTCGCAATCGTAAGCCGCTTCCGGCTGCAGGTCTTGCGCCGTCAATTTAGCCGCCGCCGCTTCCAGTTGGGTTTTAATCTTGGGCAAATTTTTGGCCTCGGCGGTAAAACCGGCGGCCATCGGATGCCCGCCGCGCTCTAACACCAAATCGCCCAAATCCCGGATCGCTTTGATGGCATCGAAACTCTTAAGCGAGCGCATCGAGGCCTTGATGTGTTTTTCACCGATGGCCACGACCACGGCCGGCCGGTGAAATACCTCTACCAATCTGCCGGCCACCAAACCGACCAAGCCTTCATGATAATCAGCGCTTTGGACAAAAATCAGCTGGCTTTTTTCCCGGGCTTTTTGGCGGGCATCGGTAAACATCGCCAGCGTCTGATCCTGCCGCAATTGATTAACCTCGTTTAATTTAATCGTTAAACTTTCTGCCCGCTTTTGATCCGTGGTGCACAACAGCCGCAAAGCGTCCAGGCTATCAGCCAACCGCCCCATAGCATTTAAACGCGGGGCCAAAGTAAAACTGACCTGATGCGACGTGATTTTGGCCAAATCAATCACTGCCGCTTGAGCCAAAGCTTTTAACCCCGGTCTCGGTGAAGTTTGCAGCTTAATCAGCCCGAATTTAACCAACGATCGGTTGGCCCCAAGCAGCGGCACCATGTCCGCAATCGTCCCGATGGTGGCTAAGTCTAAACCGGTTTCACCTTCGAGGTGGGAACTGCTTTCACCTCGAAGGTGATTGGCCAAAAACCAAGCCACACCGGCCCCGGCCAATTGAGTGGTATGGACCACGGCGGCGGCCGGAGGAAAATTGTCCTTGGGTTGATGGTGGTCGGTAATGATCAGATCAATGCCGGCTTTTTGAGCAGACTCGGCCGCCTCAAAACTAGTAATCCCGTTATCCACGGTAATTACTAAAGATTTGGCTTTAAAGCTGCTTAACCCTTTAACCGATAAACCCCGAACCGATTCGTTACGGGGCGAAATATAAGGCATAACTTTGGCTTTAAGCCGATGCAGGGCTTCCCATAAAACCGCGGTCGCGGAGATACCATCGGCATCGAAGTCGCCGTAAATATAGATCGGCCGGCCGATTTTAATCGCTCCGGAAATTAACTTAATCGCCGCGGCAATCATCTTAGAATCGATGCCCAATTGCTTCAAGCCAATCTTTTCCGGAGAAACAGGTGAAAAAAAATCGGCAACCGCTTTAGCCGTGGTCAAACCGCGCTTTTTGAGTAAAATATCAATAACTGTCATAATGGATTATAAATGAAGTTTAAACTGCCGTCACCGGTAATTAAAGTTTTACAAACCCTAGAAAGGGACAAGTTTGAGGCTTTTGTCGTCGGCGGCGCTGTTCGTAACCTGCTCACCCATGTTCCGGTGACCGACTGGGACTTTACCACTAACGCCACGCCGGAGCAGATACAAAAACTGTTTCCCGATTCTTTTTATGACAATCGTTTTGGTACGGTCGGAGTTAAATTTGACGAACAGGTCTTGGAAATCACTACCTATAGAAGTGAATCCGGTTACTCTGACCGGCGTCGGCCGGATCGAGTGAAGTGGGGTAAAACCATTGCCAAGGATTTAACCCGGCGGGATTTTACCGTCAATGCCATGGCCTTAACCGACAAACTGGAAATAATTGATCCGTTTCATGGTCAAAAAGATTTAAAACAAAAAATTATTCGGGCCGTCGGGCAGGCCGATAAACGCTTCAATGAAGATGCCTTAAGAATGCTGCGGGCAATTCGGATTGCCAGCCAGCTGGGCTTTTTAATCGAACCCAAAACACTGGAAGCAATTGTCAAAAATAGCGCTTTAATTAAACAAATTAGCGCCGAGCGTGTTCGGGATGAGCTGTTAAAAATCATCGCCTCGCCTTTTCCAAAAGAAGGTCTTCAGCTGATGTTCAACGCCGGATTGTTGGCACACATTTTACCGGAATTAATCGCTACTCGAGGGGTAGATCAAGCCGGCCACCACACTAAGGATGTCTGGAATCATAGTTTAGACAGCCTCGCCGCCTCGCCGTCGGCAGAAACAATTGTCCGCTTGGCCACCCTGCTCCATGATATAGGCAAACCGGTGGTCAAAAGCAGTCGGGAGGGTAAAAAAATTACTTTTTACAATCACGAGGTAGTCGGCGCCCGGATGGCTAAAACGATTGCCCGAAGACTAAAGCTGTCTAAAAAACAAACTGATTTATTATGGCTTTTAGTCCGCTGGCACATGTTCCAGTACGAACCCAAAATGACCGATAAAGCTATCCGCCGATTTATTACCCGGGTTGGTCGGGAAAATATTAACAAGATGATACAGCTTCGTGTCGGCGACCGGGTCGGCGGCGGCTCTCAAGCCAGCTCGTGGCGTCTGCGCGAGTTTCAGGAACGGATCAAACAAGTCCTCTACAAGCCGTTTGACATTAATGACTTAAAAGTTGACGGCACCGATGCCATGAACATTTTAAATATCAAGCCCGGTCCCAAAGTCGGCAAAATTTTGAAAAAAATATTCAACGAAGTTTTGGCTGATGCTAAAAAGAACGACCGGGAGTATTTGCTAAAGAAAATTAACGATTTCGCTTAATCAAAACCAGTAGCGGCACCGCCACAAACGGCGACGAATAAGTACCGGAAACAGTTCCGATCAACAAAGCCAAAACAAACCAGCGGGTGGTCTCGCCGCCGAAAACAAACAAAGATAACAGCATGAAAATAATCGTCAAAGAATTATTGACCGACCGGGTCATGGTTTCGGAAATCGCCCGATTGGCAATATTTACCATGGTTTCCTGGGGATAAAGCCGCCGGTCTTCCCGGATCCGATCATACAGCACGATCGTGTCGTGGACCGAAAAAGATAAAATTGTCAATACCGCCGTCACAAATAAAGCGTCGATCTCCACCCCTAACCACGCTCCCAACAAACTAAAGGCTCCCAAGATAATCAAGCTATCATGAAGCATGGCTAAAACGGCACAGATGCCGAAAGTTTTATCGCGAAACCGATAGGCTAAATAAACCAGGATAAATAATACCGCCAGGGCCAGGCCAATTAAAGTTTTTTGAATCAGCTCCTGCCCCAATAACGGGCCGATCGTTTCAAACCGAATCTCGCTCACCTCGCCAAATTTAATTTTAAGCGTTTCGGTTAATTGCATTTTTTGGGCCGAATCAATCGCCCTTGAGCGCAAAATAAAACTGTCATTGCTTTGCTGTAAACTAGCCAAGGGAATGGCAGCTTCAGCTACGGTTTGCAACTCGCCGATCGGCGCGTTGACTTTAAGCTCCAGCAAGCTGCCGCCGGTGAAATCCAAGCCCAATTTTAACCCGTTGACCAGCAGTGAATAACTGCCGCCGGCAATTAATACTAATGACAGGCCGAAATAAAATACCCGGTATTTAAACCAGTTAATCATATCTTTTACTTAAAAATTGCCGCATCAGCGTCCGGGTGACAAAAATTCCGGTAAACAAACTGGTTAACACTCCCAAAAGCAAAGTCAGGGCAAAACCGCGCACCATACCGGAAGTATTTAACCACTGTAAGTTAAAAGGGTTGATTAAAATTAAACTAACGGCAATCGTGGTTATGTTGGCATCCTTGATCGCATCCCAGGCCCGGCCAAAAGCCAGTTCCAGGGCCAAACGGAAAGGCCGGCCGGCACGCCGCTCTTCTTTGAAGCGCTCAAAAATTAAAATATTAGAATCCACGGCCATGCCGACGGATAAAATCAAACCGGCTATTCCAGGCAAGGTCAAGGTCACCGGGATCAGGCGATAAAGGCTTAAAGTAATCAGCCCGTAAATAATCAAACCAACCACGGCAATTAAACCGGGTAAACGATAAAGGCTAACCATAAACAAAGACACCAAAACCAAACCGATAACTCCGGCTTTCAGGCTTTGGTCAATGGAAGCGGCCCCCAGGGTGGCGGAAATATTTTTCTGGGCGATGATTTTGACCGGCACCGGCAAAGCCCCGGCATTAAGCTGAACCGCCAATTGGCTGGCTGAATCAGCGTCAAAATTGCCGGAAATCTGGGCCCGGCCGTCGAGAATCGGCTCGTTAACAATCGGCGCGGTCACTAACTGATCGTCTAAAAATATGGCCAAAGGTTTACCCACGTTCGCCTGGGTCAGCCCGGCGAACTTTTTTGCCCCGTCGGCCGTAAATTCTAAATCGACGACCGCTTGACCGGACTGCACCCCGGAACCGGCAAAACTAACCCCGGCTTTTTTAAGATCTTTACCGGTTAAACCGGTCGAAGAAAATACCATGGCGCTGGCTGAAGCCTCCACTGTCAAACTTTCCCTAAAATCCAATTGGGCGGTTTGGCCAATGAGAGCCACCGCCTGATCAATATCCTCAATGCCCGGCAGTTCAACAATCAGCCGATCTGACCCGCCCACCTGGGCGGTTTGAATCAGCGGTTCGGCGACACCGTAAAGATCGACCCGCCGGCCGATCACTTCTTTAACCGAATTTAAAGCCTCCGCCCGGGCCGAAACATCAATCTGGCTCATATCGGTTTCCAAAACCAAGTGGGCTCCGCCCTGAAGATCGAGCCCCATCTTTAAGGGGCAAAACCAATTCACTCCGGCCGCGGCCAGAGTAATCAGCCAAATTAATAACAGCTTAACTGACCATTTCTTCTTCATCGCCAATCAGCATTACCCGGCCGCCCATCAAAATACGCAGCAAAAACGGATCCCGCCGTGATTTTCTAAAAGCAAACTCGTCCGGGGTCATCGGAGCATAATTAATCTCTTTTTCCCGGCCGGACTCGGCCTGACGGACCAATTGATTAAGTGTCTGCAGATTAATTTGCCCGACCAATAAAAGATCAATATCTTCCTCGGATTTCCGGGCCATGAACCGGACAAACCGGCCGGAAAGCATGGCAAATTTAAGGCTGCCCAATTTGCTTTTGTGTTTGATAATTTCCGCGCCCAAACCGGTGGTTTTAGCCACCAAGCTGATTAAATCCTGGTAAAACGGGTAGGTTTTGACAAAATTGTAATACAGCCGGTTGGCCCGGGGTTCTTTTTTAACCAACCCCCGGATTTCCAGACGGGCCAGCTCTCTTCTAACCGCATTGATCTCTTCACCGGCAAGACGCACCAGCTGGCGGACGTAAAAAATCTCCTGCGGCTGGGAAAGAAAAATCTTAATCAGCTTCACCCTGACCTTGGAAACAAATAGATCAGTTAGACTGGCCATAATCAACTTCGTTCCCGACCGGCAGGACGGAAATCCAGATCCGGCCCGGGTTGAACTTGATTTCCTTGCCTTTGTCGTCGTAAAACACCGTCCGGCTAATCCGTTTGGCTTTGCTCCAAGTCCCCCTAATTACCTGGCCGTCTTGGAAAATCAATGCCTGACCTTTGCCGGTAGTACCATAAAGTAAGTGCACGTTGCCTTCGTAGCCATCGTTGGCTTTTGACTCTTTGGCAAACTGGACCACCAGATTTTTAGCCGTCAGCGCCTGATCAGTATTCAGATCTTTATGGGGCTGGCCGCCGTTACTCCTAACGTATTGATTGGCGGTAGAGTCGTACTGCCACTTGACGGCGTATTCTTCGTAATCCCAAAACTTATAACTAATCGGGCCGTCCGTCCCCCGGTCAGCCGCTTCTTCTTTGACAAACTGCCAGGGAGTGTAATCGTCCGACCATTCATTCTCGTCCGGGTCAATGCTTCCAAAGCCGCGCTTGCTTCCAACCGCCCACAATTTTTCGGTGGTGGAGTACATGGTGTGTTCGGTCGCCACGGTATGGCCTAACCGTTCATAGTCGCGCCAAAAAGTCGGGTAACCAATGGAAAACTGGTTTAAGTCGTTAGCCACCGACCAGCCATAGTCGCTAATCTGGCCCAAAGCGTTAGCCGGACCGGGGGTATTGGCGCCGCCGACGTGGACATACAAAGGAAAGTTGTATTCCGAGGCCCAATCGAGAAAATAAGTCCGGGCCGATCTTACCGGTCCCAGGATCGATTCAAACGCTGCCGCCTGGCAGTAAAACACGCCCATAAACCGGGTAATCCCACCCTCGGCCACGGCTTCGTAGACAATATCCGAGTCGGACAAACCAGACTGCGGCCGCGATTCTTCATGATTTTCAATCATCACCAGCAGCGGCCGGCGGGTTTCCCAGATATTTTTCTCGGCTTTAGTATAAGACAAACCGTTTAAAGGGCAGGTTTCGGTTTTATTGCCGGCCACTTCAATTAAAGCCTTACGGTTGGGGTTTTCCTTTGAACCGGGAGTACCCTTATCGGATAAAGGTGAAGTGAATCCGGTGCCGGTTTGACCCTTGGCCAAAATCCCGTAGGTTAACCCGGCTGATAAAAGATAAACCAGCAAACCGCCTAAAAAAAATTTAGCTTTGGATGATTTATTGGGCATGAGTCACTGCCTGCCTTTCTTCTTTGGATAATTCGTGTCCATCGCCACCACCCTCTTTAACGGTTTTAGCGTAAAAGCGGGTTGACTCGCGCGAATGTAATGAGCTTAGCACAAAACCATTAGCTTTGGCATCCAGAAGGGCTAAACAGAAACTCTGATCGCCCCCGGTTTGGTTAAACGGGTTAAACCGGACAAAACCGATTTTCTGGATAAAACCCAGGCTTTTGCTGTCCAGTTTTTTCAGATTCCCGGCAACAGCCTGAATCTGCTTTTGGTTGAGATCGGTTTTAGCTAAAATATCTTCGAGAACGGTCTTTAAGTCTTTCTTGCTGACATTTTTAGTTAAACGGCGAAAGTGCAGGCTGGTTTGCACCAGTAAAATTGTCAAGGCAATTACCCAAGCAAACAGAACTCCGACGGCAATCGTGATTAAATCAAAGTTCATGTTTTTGATTATACACCAGAAATTTTTTGACTGCCCGGGCCCGATGACTGACTTGATTCTTTGGCCCGGGGTAAATAAAAATCGGATCGTAACCAAAACCATACCCTCTTTTTTCTACCATACCAATCTTGCCTGAAACCATGCCGGTAAAAGTTTTTACTTTCCCAGATTCCGGCAAATATAATGCCAGCACGCAAACAAACCGGGCGCGCCGGTCAGTGGTTAATTTTTTTAATATATCTTTCCGGCCCCGGCTAAAATCGCCGCCGGCAAACCGGTTGGAATATATTCCCGGGAAATTATTTAAAGCTTTAATTTCCAAACCGGTATCGTCGCACAGTGTCGGCAGTTTGAATTTTTCCCCATAAGCCTTGGCCTTGATAATCGCGTTCTCCGCAAACGTCTTGCCTGTCTCTGCCACCACCGGTAGTTTCTTGACCACCTGAAACTTAATATTTTTGAGAAGCACCCGGTACTCC